>NZ_CALFPF010000348.1 GCF_937919775.1 uncultured Gimesia sp. | reverse complement strand
GGTCAGATCATCTCGATTCCCCTACTGGTGGGCCTGGCACATTACGCGGATCGCAGTCGCGACATTCAAAATCATACACAGGATCAAATCCGCTTTGATGAAACAACAACCTTCACATCTTGAGTCAACATTACCCGACATCGTCGCGCAGGCGCTCAATGAGGGGGCCTGTATTCAACTGGTGTTGAGTAAACCCGTCGAGAAAAATTCGTCGGCCTGGCGCAAAGTTTCGTTGCGGCCTGTCTCAATCAAAGGGAAACCCCATTTTCAGGTGGCTCTGTCTCGAGGACAACAGGAGGTCCATGAGAATCTGAATCCCGCCGAGACTATGCAACGCATCGCGGAACTCTGGTCGGATCATTTTCGCGAAGGTTATCTTTATACGCAACTGGCCGATTATCATTTTCAAAAAACGAATCAGGGTGCAGTGCGACTGAAAAAGCAGGCGCCGACCAAAGCACAACCTCTGCAGATTGAGTCGCATGATCGCGCCAAACAGTATCTGATTCCCGAAGGAACTCCCTGTCCTTTTCTGGAAGCGATCGGCGTGATGACGCGCACGGGAAAAGTGAAAGCGGCTCAATACCGCAAGTTTCGACAGATCAACCGTTATCTGGAATTCATCAGCGATATTGTGCCCGCCCTGCCTGCGACAGGCGCACTCAATATTCTGGATTTTGGTTGCGGTAAAAGTTATCTCACCTTTGCGACGCATTATTTATTGACAGAAGTGTTACAGCGCGAAGTGAATATTACGGGCCTCGATCTGAAACAGTCCGTCGTTGAACATTGTCAGAGCATCGCCGACGGGCTGCAGTGCCGCGGGCTGCGTTTCAAGACCGGCGATATTTCCGAATTCAATGCCGTTTCCAGCAAATGTGATCTCTCGATCTCGTTGCATGCCTGCGATACCGCCACCGATGCCGCGATAACATCTGCGATTCAGGCAGAGGCATCCGTGATCATGGCGGTTCCCTGCTGCCAGCATGAAATCTTTCAGCAAATCGCCAGCGAACCACTCCAGGCATTGCTGCAGCATGGAATTCTGAAAGAGAAAGTGGCAGCACTGGTGACCGATGCATTACGGGCACAGGTTCTGGAAATTTGCGGATATCGAACGCAGGTTGTAGAATTCATCGATACGGAACATACTCCTAAAAATATTCTGATCAAAGCAGTCAGACGGAAATCGGAATTGAGTCAGACGGATTTACAGAATACAGTACAGCAGTATGAGTCACTCAAAAGTCAGTTTGGAATTGAGTCGTTTTACCTGGAACAATCGTTGGGCACTCGTTTTCAGGAATGGTGTCAATCGTCACGGAAAGTCGGGCGTCACGATAAATCGGGACAGATGAAATCATGACAGATGAAATCAGGACAGAGGAATCAGGACGCGAAACTCGAATCGTGAAACGAATCAGTCCGGGAATCGTACTGGCTGTATTTATTGTTCTGGTCTCGGCCCTGCTGATTTATAAGATTCAAAGTACGAAATCGAATCGCGAATCGTTGTCCGCACAGACGGGAAGCAACAATTTGAAAGCGGTTTCGCAATCGGAAAATACGACGGCTCAATCGGAGGAGTCGCTTGCGGACACAGAGATTCCGAATACGGCGCTGGCACAGGCAACACCGCATACGGAAATGGTGCTCACACAAACGGCGAATCGACAGCCGTTGTTGCCCGATGTAAAAACGGTCAAAGAAGGCGAACTCGAATCCACGAGTTGGCAAAACCCGTTTTACCGGCTGTTCTGGAAAAGCAAAGGCTGGCAATTCACCGAAACGGGAATGACTTCATCTGCAGATCAGATTTCCGCGGCGACATTTTTGCGTCCGTATCACAAAATCAGTGTCAGTTTTCGTGTCGAGGTGGAACAGAAGTTTCCTGCGTTTGCACTCCAGTTGCTTACGAGAGATCCGGCGAATCCGGATAAGGTCCTGATTGTCAGTTCGATCCAGTTTCAAAATGACGCGGTCAGTGTTTCCGCGGCGGTGCAGGAAGCGACGAAAGAACTGAAACAGGTGAAGCTGGATCTTTCCCGCCCCGAGCCGGAATCGGTGCTCATCCGCTTTGTCGGCACGGGAAATCGTTTTGTGATCAGTGTCGGCGGACGCCGCGTTCTGACCTGTGCGCAGCCTGCACAACAGTCGGGCAAAGAATGCTTTTTAAGCTTCCTGACCCTCGCAGACCAGGTACAGATCTCTGCCTTGCGGATTGAAGGCGAGTAAGCCTGACGTTCCGGGCGCTTTCCGGGCTGCAATCAGCCGGTTTTACCCCGGTCTCTTCAACAAAAACTTGCAATCCGCCGTGCCCGCTGGTAATCTGATAATTAGTCTACTTTAAAAACGCACGGCCTTCCATGCTTCTCCAGCAATCGAGTTTTCAGGCATCGTAACCCGGGGAGACGATACTGACGGGCGATCTCACCAACTCGGTTCATTATTGATTCAGGTTTACTCATGCAGAATTTGTTAAGACGTGTGACAACCGCTGTCTTCACCCTGCTGGTCATGTTTCAGACAGGTCTCGCGGTTGAGAAACAAGTTGAGAAAAAATCGGACATCGATTTTGAAAAACAGATTCGTCCTCTATTAAAACAGCATTGTTACGACTGTCACTCTCAGGCTGCGGAAGAATCCGGATTGCGTCTGGATCACGGCGCCAATATTCTCAAGGGGGGAGACCGGGGACCGGCGGTGATACCCGGGAAGAGTGCGGAAAGCCCGCTCTTTCTCAGTCTGTCGGGACAGGGAAAAATTCCCCGCATGCCGCACGATCTGCCTCCGTTGAAGCCAGCGGAAATTTCGCTCATCCAGCAATGGATCGATCAGGGGGGCAAGATTCCGGACGCAGAACAGACGCTGAAAACGTCTCAGGCGAAATCAGACCACTGGGCCTTTCAACCCATCAGGCGTCCGGAACAACCGACGGTGCAACAGCAGGCGTGGATCAGAAACCCCATCGATGCGTTCATTTTGAGCCGGCTGGAACAGAACAAATTAAAACCTTCAGCCGAAGCAGATCGCAGCACGTTGATTCGTCGTTTAAGTCTGGACTTAACAGGACTGACTCCCTCTGTAGAAGAGGTGCAGCAGTTTCAGGCGGACACGCGACCGGACGCTTATGAGCGGCTCGTAGATCAACTGCTGGCTTCACCTCATTATGGAGAACGCTGGGCCCGACACTGGCTGGACGTGGCCCGTTACGCCGATTCGAACGGTTTTACGATTGATGGTCCGCGTTCGATCTGGAAATACCGTGACTGGGTAATCAAGGCCATCAATGAGAACATGCCCTTCGATCAATTTGTCAAAGAGCAGTTGGCCGGCGATCTACTGCCGAAACCGACCACCGATCAGTTGATCGCGACGGGCTTTCATCGCAATACGTTGATCAACCAGGAAGGGGGCACCAATCCGGAACAGTTCCGTGTGGAAGCGGTCGTCGACCGGGTGAATACGACCGGAGCCGCGTTCCTTGGTTTGACCGTGGGCTGTGCGCAGTGTCATAAACATAAATACGATCCCCTGACGCAGCGGGACTTCTATCAGCTCTATGCGATTTTCAACAGTACGGCTGATATTAACAGCGCGCCACCAACATTACCGCTGCCAACCGCCGAGCAGAAAACGCAGCAGGCAGAGCTTAAAAAAGAAATCGCGGATTTTGAGAAACAACGGGCCGAACGCAAAAAATTGCTGGAACCGGAATTCGAATCGTGGAAGCAGACCCTCCGGCTAAGTCTGCAGAACTCAGACAAACAGTGGTCGATTCTGCCATCACAAAATGCAAAATCGGTTAATGGAGCCACGATCACGGTACAGGAAGATCATTCGCTGCTGGTCGGTGGAACGATTCCCAACAATGACACCTATCTCGTCGAAACGGTAAACATTCCTTCCGGCACGACCGGGCTGCGTCTGGAAGTGCTCACGCATGAGAGCCTTCCTAAACTGGGCCCCGGCTGGGCCGGCAATGGAAATTTTGTGCTGGATGAAGTCAGCGTCGAAGTCTCTCGACAGACCAAAGAAAACTGGTCGAAGTTTGAACCGGTGGGTCTGGCGTTCGCAACAGCCGACCATTCTCAGGAGAAGTTTCCGGCCAGTCATCTGATTGACGGTGATCTGAAAACCGGCTGGGCGATCAACGTGAAACAAGGCAAGATGAATGTCAATCGCCGTGCCATTATCAAATTGAAAGCGCCACTGGAGTCAGCCGAGCCGATGAAGTTGCGGGTCACATTAACGCAGACCCGCGATTCAAAATACAATGTCGGCCGATTCCGATTATCGACGACCACTGTGAATCCGAGAGTTTTGAATCTCGATCCTGAGATCATCGCCATCCTCAAGCAGCCTGAAGAAAAATGGGATGCGAAACAGAAAACGACTTTAGAGCAGGCCTTCTATCAGTCGGACGTACAATGGTCCGATCTGGATCAGCAACTGGTAAAACATAAAGCAGAACAGACGAAACTGAATCAGAACATTGTCACAACGATGGTGATGAAGGAACTTCCTGAGCCGCGCGAAACGTTTATACTCTTGCGGGGTAACTTTCTGGCACCCGGCGCACGCGTGAGTCCCGGCGTTCCCGAAGTCTTGCCGCCAATGCCTCCCGCGGTGAAATCACCGACGCGCCTCGATTTTGCAAACTGGCTGACCAGCCCGGAGCAGCCGTTAACGGCTCGTGTGACCGTGAACCGTTATTGGCAACGCTTCTTCGGCAAAGGCATCGTGGAAACCGAGAACGATTTCGGAACGCAGGGAACTGAGCCAACCAACCCGGAACTGCTGGACTGGCTGGCCTCCGAGTTTATGCGCGTTGGCTGGGACACGAAACAACTGCACCGACTGATGGTGACCTCAGCCTCATATCGGCAGGCGTCGGACTTTGATCCTGCGAATCAGGAACAGGACCCGCGGAATTTGTTGCTCTCGCGTCAGAATCGGTTTCGCATGGAAGCCGAATCGATCCGGGATATCTTCCTCGCCTGCAGTGGTTTGTTAACGCGAAATATTGGCGGCCCGAGTGTTTATCCACCGCAGCCGGAAGGTATTTATGTTCTCACTCAGAATAAAAAAGAATGGCCTGAAGAGACAGGCGAAAACCGTTACCGCCGCGGCATGTATACGTATTTCTGGCGCTCGAGCCCGTATCCGATGCTACCGACCTTCGATGCGCCCAACAGCAATACGACGTGTACCCGCCGCGTCCGTTCGAATACTCCTCTGCAGGCGCTTACGCTGGCCAATGATCATTCTTTGTTTGAACTGATACAGGGTTTTGCCCTGCGGATTCTGGAGGAAGGCCCC
The DNA here is from genome assembly GCF_937919775.1 of uncultured Gimesia sp. Lineage (GTDB taxonomy): Bacteria > Planctomycetota > Planctomycetia > Planctomycetales > Planctomycetaceae > Gimesia. The sequence goes on along the minus strand of NZ_CALFPF010000348.1, from coordinate 10,818 downwards.
GATTATGATGAAGGCCGACTGCGGCAGGCGTTTCAAATCTGTCTGTCCCGAACCCCCGACGATCATGAACTGGAAGTGCTGACCCGTTATCTGACAGAACAGCGCGCCCATTTTAAAAAATCGCCCCAGGAAGCCGCACAGGTCGCGGCAAAGAAGTTACCGGAAAAGACCGACGTCGCGGAAGCCGCCAGTTGGACGGCAGTGGCGCGCGTCTTAATGAATCTGGATGAGTTTATCACACGCGAATAACAAATGCCTCAAAGTGGATGCCGTTGATAAAAAACGTAGCATTCAGGGAGAATCGGATGAGTTTCAACGACCGGCTATTACGCGATCAGACACGACGCCACTTTTTCGAGAATTGCGGCGTGGGTGCCGGTGCAATCGGGCTGGCTGCCTTGATGCAGTCTGAAAAGCAGGCACAGGCGGGCACTTCTGCACTGGGGAAAACGCACCATCGTCCCAAAGCGAAAAACGTCATCTATCTGTTTATGGCGGGTGGACCCAGTCAGCTGGAGATGTTTGACTTCAAACCGAAACTGCAGGAGTTGGAAGGCGATGTCATTCCGGAATCGTATGTCGAAGGCAAACAGTTTGCGTTTCTGAAAAAAGACGCCAAACTGCTGGGGACGCGCCGTAAGTTCAAACAGCATGGCGAATCGGGGGCAATGGTCTCCGATGTGATACCGCACCTTGCGACCGTCGTCGATGATATTACGATCCTGAAAAGCATGAAAACCGATGTCTTCAATCACGGGCCCGCCAAACTGTTCATGAATACCGGCACGCAGCAGTTCGGGCGTCCCAGCATGGGAGCCTGGGTCACCTACGGAATCGGCAGTGAATCGCAGAACCTGCCCGGTTTTGTGGTCCTGCAGTCAGGCCCCCGCGGGCCACGCGGCGGGACACCTTTGTGGGGCAGTGGTTTTTTGCCGACTACCTATCAGGGGGTCCCCTTTCTCAACGGTGCCGATCCCATTTTGAATTTGTCGAACCCGGCCGGGATCGATGCGAAACGGCAGTCGGACTTTATCAATACCGTAAATCAGCTCAACGGACGGCGTCTGGAGAAAACCCGCGATCCGGAAATCTCTACCCGGATTGCCGCCTATGAAATGGCTTACCGTATGCAATCCAGTGCGCCGGAACTGATGGATCTTTCTGGTGAGACCAAAGAGACCCTCGATCTTTACGGTGTTGATCCCGCGACGCCTTCATTCGCCCGTAACTGTCTACTGGCACGAAGGTTAGTCGAAAAAGGCTCCCGTTTCGTTCAACTGTATCACACCGACTGGGACCATCATGGAAATACAGGCACCGATCTGGGAGAAGCGCTGGATGCGCGCTGTCTCGAAACCGATCAGGCTTGTGCGGCTCTGGTGAAAGATCTGAAACAACGTGGATTATTAGAGGATACGCTGGTCATCTGGGGGGGAGAATTTGGACGCACTCCGCAGGGAGAACCCCGTGATCTGATCGGACGCGACCATCATATCGACGCTTTCTCAATGTGGGTCGCCGGCGGCGGTTCCAAACCAGGTGTCACAATAGGTGAAACCGACGAACTGGGATACTACACGGTGGAAGATACGATCCATGTCCGCGATTTTCATGCGACGGTGCTGCATCTGTTGGGAATCGATCATCATGATCTTTCCTATTTTTACCAGGGTCTCGATTTCCGCTTAACGGGCGTAGAAGAAGCCCATCTCGTTCGGAAAATGCTGGCTTGAAACAGGGGGGTCGGCTGAGACTGAAAGAAACTTGAACGAAATATTAAGAAATCCTCTGGACAGATTTTGAAGATTCCATTATCACTCGCCTCTCTCTCACACATCTCAAAATCTTAATATTTCACTTCTTTACTTTTCTTCCAAATCTACCCATTCCCTTTTCCATATATCGCGGAGGCATGGATGCCACCGGAGTCCAACACCGGTCTATCCGGATCGATCATGCGCCATACCGGGCTGATTTTCCCACTAGTCATAGTGAGTTCAGTTCTGGTCATCATTGCGCCTCTGCCTCCGTTCGTGATGGACTTCTTATTGTCCTGTAACATTACGGTTTCCGTAGTGATATTGATGACAACCATTTACGTCAAACGCCCGCTGGAATTCAGCGTCTTTCCGGCGATCCTGCTGGGTACGACACTGGCGCGACTGGTGCTGAACGTGGCCTCGACCCGTTTAATTTTAACACGCGGAGCCGCCGACGGAACGGCCGCAGCCGGGGGCGTGATTGAAGCCTTCGGTCAGTTTGTGGCCGGCGGTCAGTTGGTAGTTGGTCTGATTATCTTTGTGATTCTGGTCACGATTCAGTTTATGGTGATTACCAAAGGTGCAACCCGTATCAGTGAAGTGGCTGCCCGTTTTGCATTAGACAGTATGCCCGGTAAGCAGATGGCGATCGACGCCGACTTGAATGCCGGCCTGATCAGTTCCGAAGAAGCCAAAGCCCGCCGCAAAGAAGTGACCGAACAGGCCGACTTCTACGGTTCGATGGACGGTGCCAGTAAATTCGTACGCGGCGACTCGATTGCCAGTATCATCATTACGTTGATCAACGTCGTGGGGGGTTTGTATGTCGGCATGGTCGATCATGGTATGGAGCTTTCCAAAGCAGCCACCGTCTTTACCACACTGACGATTGGCGATGGTCTGGTCACCCAGGTTCCCGGGTTCCTGATCTCACTGGCAGCCGGTTTGATTGTGACACGCACCTCGGTCGACAGTAATCTGCCCCGTGATGTTGTTAAACAGTTCTCGGGACATCCCGAAGCGTTGTTCCTGGCATCAACGTTCCTGTTTGCCCTCGCATTCACGGGTTTACCTGCGGGACCGATGATTGCCTTGGCCGTCGGCTGTACCGTAACGGGAGTATTGCGTAAAAAAGGACTGCAAGCCACTGCCGTGCTGAAACAAAAAGAAGAAACACGACAACAGACCCCGACCCGGGCCGAACCCAAACCCGAAGACCATCTGTTTGTAGATCCGCTCGAACTGGAACTGGGCGTTGGATTACTGCGAATGGCAGATCCGGCAACGGGCGGCGATTTATTAGATCGCGTGACCCGCATCCGACACAAAATTGCTCAGGAACTCGGCATCATTCTGCCCAAGGTGCGCATCAGAGACAATATTCGACTGGGACAACGCGACTACCAGATTAAAATCCGCGATGTTGCCGTCGCCTGGGGTACGATTTATCCCGATGGGCTGCTGGCCATTGATACGGGAGCCACCAGTGGTGAGATTCCCGGGATCCAGACAGTAGAGCCGGCATTTGGACGGCCTGCTAAATGGATTGAACTCGGACAGAAAGAACGTGCGGAACTGATGGGTTACAATGTCGTCGAACCGTCGGCTGTGGTGATTACACATCTAACGGAAGTCGTTCGCGAACACAGCAGCGAATTATTGACCAGAGAACAGGTCCATGCACTGATTGAAAATCTCAAGGAAACCTCTCCCAAGGTTGTCGAAGAACTGATTCCCGACGTACTGAAAATTTCACAGGTACAACATGTGCTTTCGAACCTGTTAAGGGAACGCGTGCCGATACGCGATCTGGAAACGATTCTGCAGTCATTAGGCGATTATGCAGACCGAACCAAAGAACCAATGATTTTGACCGAGTATGTCCGCAACGGTCTGGCCCGTTCGATCTGCCAGCAGTACCGCGACAGTAAACGGCTGTTGAGAGTGGTCACCCTTGATCCCGAACTCGAAGACGTGCTGATGGCGGGCATTGATTACAACGAGCATGGTCTGATTATCAAACTCGCACCACGGACCGGAGAAATGGTCACGCAGGCGATTGCCGATCAGATCGAACCACTGGTGGCAATGGGCGGACATCCGATTGTCTTATGCAATCCGCAAGTCAGGGCTGGCTTGAAACAGATTACTTCTCCCGTATTGCCACGTCTGGTGGTCTTGTCTTTGAATGAAATTACCCGCGATACCGATGTGGAAGCGATCGCCCAGATTTCAGTCCATCACATGCAAGCGGGCGCCGTCGTGGGAGCAGCGTGATGAATCGAAACAAAGACAAAAACAATTGAAACCTGTGATTGAAAATACAAGACACTTAACGAGATAAAACTGAAAAGTCCAAGTAGAGGAAACGTGACACATGGCTGATGTTCGCACTTTTAAAGCCGCATCGATGCAGGAAGCACTGAATCTGGTTCGTCAGGAAATGGGCGGCGATGCCGTCATTCTGCAGACCAAGCAGATTCCCGGCCGCAAAAGCCTGCTCCCCTGGTCGAAACCGAAAGACGAATTCGAAATCACGGCCGGATTGGGCATCAATGTGCGTACTCCCGCTGCAGTGCAGAAAAACACGTCCTCTGCCGGTGCCAGTACACTGCGACACCGGGCTTCCAACCTGCAACCGGCAAATAGTCACGCTGAATCGACTGCTTCACCAGCGGCCGCCTATCGGGATGCCCCTCCCACGCGGCAGCCGGCAGCACCGGTAAGTCAGCCCGAATATTCTGCTCCTCCCAGACAGCGAAGATTTGATCAACGGGTTTCTGAAGCAGTTCCGCGACCGATGAGGCCGGAACACAAAGCCTTTGATCCCACAGAAGAATTTGCGGAAAAACTCAACGCCATTCAGGAGATGCTGGAAACACTGGATCGCCGTACCCGTTCCCATCGCACGACAGATGTGCCAGCTGAGTTGTTTCAAATCTATACGAATCTGATCGATGCCGAAGTGAATGAAGGTATTGCCCATGAGTTGATTACGAAACTCAAACAGAATTCGACTTCCGAACAACTGAAAGACACAACAGCCAGCAAGGCGCTACTGGCGGCGTTAATTGAATCTCAACTGGCGTGTGCCACTCCGATTCGTCCTGTTCCCGGTCAACGCAAAGTCGTGGCACTCGTTGGTCCCACGGGCGTTGGTAAGACCACCACCATCGCCAAGCTCGCTGCCAATTTCCGGTTACGCGACAACATCAAAATGGGGCTGGTCACCGTCGACACCTATCGGATTGCCGCCGTCGAACAGTTACGGACCTACGCGGAAATTATCGACCTGCCCATGAAAGTAGTCAGCAATCCTCAAGAAATGCAGCGGGCTCTGGATGAACTGGTAGGGCTGGACCTGGTCCTGATAGATACAGCCGGACGAAGTCCCAGCGACGATCTCAAAATTCAGGAACTCGAACGGCTGTTTCGCGAAGTTCCCATTGATGAAGTTTCACTGGTCATGAGCATGACCTCCAGCGCCAAAAGCCTGGAGGCCATTGCCAAACGATTTCAGGTAGCCAAACCGACATCCATGATTCTGACCAAGCTGGATGAAGCCCCCGTCATGGGCAGCCTGCTGACATTAAGCCAGAATGTAAAACTGCCCATTCGTTATCTGACGACCGGTCAGGATGTGCCCGATGATATTGAACCGGCGAATGCGGCCCGGATGGCACGTCTGGTTCTGGGAGAAGACCGATTAACATAAGGATGAGTTTGTGCAAACTCAGTTTCAGAACAATTCTGCGATAATTCATTTCCATATTTCTTCGACACGAGTATTAGCGGGAAGGTAAGCCAGATGGCTCAAGCCGTCAACGAGTGGATCGCCAGACATGCGGAAGCAATTTCCGCAGCCAGTGCAGCAGAAAATCCGATACTGCCTCTCACATCGCGGGGAGATCAGGCGAATGTTCTGCGCGGTTTGATGGAAAAACGGCAGCCGGGCATCATCGAGAAAGGTAAAACGACGGGCTGTCGCACCATTGCGTTTTGCAGCGGAAAAGGGGGCGTTGGCAAATCGGTGATTTCCCTGAATCTGGCTTTGGCGCTGGCGCAATCCGGGGCATCTGTCTGCCTGATGGACGTCAATCTGGCATTGGGCAATATCGATTTACTGTGCCGTTTGAACGGTTATTGGAATCTGTCGCATGTCGTCAGCGGTGCCCGATCGCTGAAAGAAATTCAACTGGAAGGCCCGTACGGAATTAATGTGGTGACGGGGGCCAGCGGATTAACTGACCTGGCCGACTGTTCGGAAGCGGTTCGCAAAGATGTATTAGGGCAGATGCAGGAACTTGAAGCGACACACGATTATCTGATTCTGGACAATGGCACCGGCATTCATCGGAGCATCCGACAGTTTGTGACATCGGCCGATGAGGTGCTGATCGTGACCACTCCCGAACCAACGGCGATTGCAGACGCGTATGCCACGATCAAATCTCTGTCCTCAATTCCTTCAATGGAAATACAGATCCTGGTCAATCAGTGTACCTCTTCCACTCAAGCCAAGAATGTATTTCAGCAACTCAAAAAAACAACAGAACTCTTTTTACACGCCGGTTTGAATCAGGCCGGGCAGATTCCCCACGATAGTCATGTGGTTCAGTCAGTCTATGATCGCGAGCCGTTTGTGCTCAGCAATCCGAATTGCCCCGCAGCGGAAGCAATTTTCAGTCTGGCCGATCATCTGATTGATCTGAATAAAACAAAAGATAATAAAAGCAGACAAGAGTCTTACTTTCCGCGACTTTGGAAGCGATTGCTTGGTGAAGCCGCATAACACTCAGGTAACAGGGTAGAAAATCACAGGAAACACTCTCTCATCTCTCTCTTTCGTTTCCTGTTCTTTCCCAAGCCTGAGTCACGTCACTTACTAAATCCTTAACAATTGATTTTTGACTCGCATGCAGACCCCGGTCTGTTATGACGCAATTCAACCGCTTGTAAATCCCGTACTTAGGATTTTCCAGCCGGATCGCGTTACGCATGCAGAAAATTTGAAATGTTAGGTTTTAACGATTAATCAAATTGTAGGAGAAAGGTTAAATATTCTGGAGCAGGACGCCGATATAAACAGATAGAGGAGCGAAGTTCTCTTTGGAGTGATGTGAAATTCATTCTGAAAGTTTTTCAAACACGATCCGGGAATATTCTGTGGCCCTGCATTATGCATTTCGATTATCGCTAATCGCTTTTGCGACTGAATCAGTCCGAGGGATTTTCTCTCATGCTGATTTCATTGGCGCGACTCAATCCGCACTCGTAGCTGCAGTCATATTTTTTTGTCTTGGCCTCGTGTTAGGAGAAGTCGCCACTCGTCTGGTTGAAGAATCAGCACGAGCAAGTTTTGACAAGTGGAAAAATAATCTCGATTAAATATAAAAGTTTTAGCAGTCATTCATTTCAATTTAGCCAATTGAAACGACTGTACGATGATCATGGAGGAATTAATGGCCATCAAAGCCAGTGAAGAAATCGCAGAAATCTGGAAGGTATTCAAGCAGGATCAATCCGACCAGTCGTTGCGTAACAAACTAATCGAGCAATACGTTCCCTTGGTTCGTTATAATGCGGAACGAGTCTGGTCCAAATTACCCGAAGGGGTAGATTTAAATGATTTGATTTCGGCTGGTGTGTTTGGGTTGATGGATGCAATTAATGCATTCGATCTGGAACGGGGAGTCAAATTTGAGACTTACTGCGTTCCCCGTATTCGTGGAGCCATGCTGGACGAACTGCGCACGATGGACTGGGTGCCTCGCCTGGTTCGCAGCAAAGCCAGTAAGCTGGAAGCCGCCCGAAAATCGGCAGAAGCAGAATTCGGTCGCCCCCCTGCCGACGAAGAAATTGCACGCAAAATGCAATTGTCCCGTAAAGAGTTTGATAAGCTCAAAAACGAAGCCAATGCAGTCGGGCTGGTGAGCCTGAATAAAAAATGGTACGAAACCGACAGCTACAAAGATGTCCGTGAAGTGGATGTTCTGGAAGATGCCAAAGGGGAAGATCCCACGAAAAGCATCCAGAAACGGGATCTGATGCGCCTGGTCACCAAAGGTCTGAATCGGAACGAGCGTCTGATTATCATTCTTTATTATTATGAAGAACTGACCATGAAAGAGATCGGCAGCACATTGGGCTTGTCAGAATCTCGCGTCAGCCAGATGCACTCCAGCATCGTCAACCGCTTGAAAGAACAACTGGGACGCCGCCGTCCTGAATTTGCCTGAGAATCCTGCCCCACAAAAAGACAACCAAAAACGGCCTCCCACTATCGGGAGGCCTTTTTTTGTGGAACAGACACGGTCGTGTTGATTGATTAGCTTTCAGCATGATTTCGAGTTCTACAGCGTCAGGATAGAGGAATCTCCCATGATCGACAGTCTCGCGCCACCCTTGTTTCCAAGACGATGACCGCAGAAAAGACCAATGAGCCGCAGGGCGTTAGCCCCGGTTGGACGTACTTGGGTAGGGGCCATTCGCATTGATAAATACTACCTGGGTAAGGAATGTCTGTTCCGGATCGCGCGTCCCGCATAACGACGATTCACATGAAAGCCCGAAACAGCAAAGCCGCACGAGTGAAATCAGCGGGATGAATTGCTAGACTCACTCTGTTCAGTTTATGGTATGACCAGAGGACGTTAGTTAAAGAGTGTGCGATTTCACCCGGTTCAGTCGAGGCGAGTAAATTTGAAAGTGATCGTGATCGGCGGCGGCGCTGCAGGATTCTTCGGGGCGATTGCAGCTGCCGAAAACGGACATGCGGTGACGATCCTCGAAGCGGCCTCATCCGTATTGGCGAAGGTACGCGTCTCCGGCGGAGGTCGCTGCAATCTGACGCACAGTTGCTTTGAACCCCGCGAGCTGGTCAACAGCTACCCGCGAGGCGGGAAAGCCCTGCGTGGTCCTTTCAGCAGGTTTCAACCGACCGACACCATCAGCTGGTTTGAGTCGCGCGGCGTTCAGACCAAAACCGAGCCGGACGGCCGCATGTTTCCCACGACCGATGATTCAGCGACTATTGTCGATTGTCTGCAAGGCGCGGCAGAGGACGCGGGAGTGGTGATTCGTCTTCGCGCCAACGTGTCGTCGATTCAGAAAACAGACTCGGACTTCATCGTCACACTGCAATCGGGTGAAACAATGCAGGCGGACCGCATTCTCCTGGCGACCGGCGGCAGCCGCGCCGGTTTCGAATTGATGAGTGCCCTCGGGCATCAAATCGTTCCACCGGTCCCTTCGTTGTTCACATTCAAAGTAGACGATCCACGGATCAAAGACTTACCAGGCGTGGCGGTGGAACACGTGGATTTTCAGTTAGTCACCGACACGAAGACCTTCAGCCAGTCGGGACCGATCCTCGTGACGCATTGGGGGCTGAGTGGTCCTGCGGTGTTGAAACTCTCCGCGTGGGCGGCCCGGGAATTGCACGATGCGAATTACAACGCCACACTCCGCATCAACTGGCTGGCGGGGTCCAGTGCCGACCAGATTCGCGCGCAACTGAATTCATTCAAAGCAGCACATCCCAAAAAAACAGTCGATGTTGCGTCCCCCTGGCCGTTACCAAAACGATTATGGAAATCGCTTGTCGATCACGCCGTCGGCCCGCAACCCGTTCGCTGGGCGGAACTTTCCAAAAAGGCAACGCAGGCGCTTGTAACAGAATTATCCGCCGGCGAATTCCAGGTGGCAGGGAAAGGCGTTTTTAAAGAAGAGTTCGTGACCTGTGGTGGCGTGGACCTGAAAGAAGTCGATTTCCGCACGATGGAAAGCCGCATCTGCCCCGGCCTCTATTTCGCCGGAGAAATCCTGGACATCGACGGCATCACCGGCGGCTTCAACTTCCAAAACGCCTGGACCACAGCCTGGATCGCCGGTAATTCGATGTAGCTGGATGTAAAGAGGACAGACTGACGATGTTATCAGGACAATGTCAGTGAGAGACCATTAGCCGCAGGGCGTTAGCCCCGGTTGGACAATGATGACTAAAAGACTATCAAAATTAGAAATGCTATCAGGCGTCTGGTTAAGGCAGCGCGCAATCGCTCTCTTAAAACAAAAGCCAGTTCACGGAGCAGACTCCTATCGCGTTTCATAGAGTGGTCCCTATTCGATTGAGAATTATTAGTCTACTGCCTGTTCGGTCATTTTATACGTGAGGGCCGCCCTATTACCAATCGACGATAACCGGGGCTAACGCCCTGCGGCTAATTTTGCTAATTGTTATTGGGAGTCTCTGGCTTTTCGGTCTTGGGCTTCTGACGAATACAGGATGACCTGTTCCAGTTCGTTTTCGGAATTGATGCATTGCCAGTCGCCGCCGACGGTCCAGACGGGGCGATCCTGGAACACAGGCCAGCCTTGTCTCAGAACTCGTGTGCAGTTGGCTTTGATTTGATCTCGGACCTTGGCACCAGCCTGTGCTGAAACGGAAACAATAACGTGGACGTGATTACTGCGGGCGTTGACTGTCCAGAGTTTCCATTCACGAAATTCGCACAGGCGTGCTGTTTCGTTTTCCACTGCGGAGCGTTGATCTGCGTTAAGCAGAATGATGTCGTGCTTGAGTTGATCACGGTGCCAATGTTCCAGTAACGGTTGAGCAGGCTGAGAACCTTTGCCACGAGACCGCCACAACCGCAGGTCTCCCTGCAGGAAGGTGCCGTAAACAGTAAACGTAATGAAATAAGCCAGCGGTTGATCATGCATCACTACCCCACCATATTAGACGTCAGGCATTAGAAATCATTAGCCGCAGGGCGTTAGCCCCGGTTAATCGTGTGATCGTACAAACCGCGTGCATTATTTTGTGATTTACGAGGGGTCAGTTATACAAACCGGTAACCGTCTGCAGGAGGAGAGACTGAAATTCTGTTTAATCAGGGATGAATTGTCAAGCAAATATTGAGGAAGGCGCAATGAACAAAGAAATGAGGTTGAATGACTCGAATCGGGAAAAGTGGAATTCTAAACGACGACCCAAACTCATTGAACAAATCAAACAGATTACGTTGATTAAATCGTACGTGCTGAAGACCATCCA
>NZ_CALFPF010000347.1 GCF_937919775.1 uncultured Gimesia sp. | reverse complement strand
TGTATCCGAACGGTTGTTACCCATGTGTCCGGCCTAAATAGCTTGTCCGACGGTGGCACACAGGTTAATGCCATCGCTTAATCCTGCTCCGGTTTCTTGCGTGGGAATTGTGCTTCCAGCAACTTGACCGCTTCCTGAAACGCGGCTTGATCGGAAGGCTGATCGACGATGTTCGTATTTTCCTCCGGGTCGACGTTGTGATCGTAGAGTTCCCGCGCTGCGACCTGTCCGGTTTTGAAGTCGCGCCATTCGGTGTAGCGATAGCGGGGCGTGCGGACCGAGACGCCCATGAATTCCGGTTTGCCTTTATAGTATGCGGGTCGCGGGTGCTGCGTGTAAGCTGCTGGTTTCACTGTTTGCGTGGGATCGTTGAGAATGGGCACCAGACTCTTGCCTTCCAGTTTTCCGGGAGCGGGGAGAGCGCAGAGTTCCACCAGCGTCGGATACATGTCGAGCAGTTCGACCATCGCAGCGGAAGTTTGGCCCGCCTGTTTCATGTGCGGCGTCGAGATCAGCAACGGCACATGCGCGTCGTTTTCAAAATTCGACGTTTTGCACCACAGCCCGTGTTCGCCTAAATGGAAGCCGTGATCCGACCAGAAAACAATAATTGTGTTATCGCTTAAGCCGAGTCGATCCAGTGCAGCGATGACTTTACCGATTTGCGCATCGAGATAACTGATGCCGGCCAGATAACCGGTACGCAGTTCAATGATCTGGGCATCCGTCAGTTTCCCATTCACGGCTCTCATGATTTCTCGACTGTCGTGCAGCGCAACCTCTGGTACATTTTCAGGAGGCGTGGGATTATCGGGAACAGTAATGGGGCTGTCCTTGTAGAGGTCCCAATACTTTTTAGGCGGATTAAAAGGCAGGTGCGGTTTCCAGAAGCCAACCGCTAAAAAGAACGGTTCCTGTTTCTGTTTGACTTCCTGCAATGCTTTGACCGCCAGATCAGCAATACGTCCATCGAAGTATGCAGAATCGGGAACGTCGCGGTTTTCAGTTCGTGCTGCCTTCGCCAGATTGACGGGGAGTTCTCTGTTGTCATTCAAAACCGGTTGGTCGTCATCATGCCGGGCAAAATGCATCACCGCGGGCACACTCCACGACGCCGGGTCTCCTTCAATTTTCTGACGCCAGTTGTGGAAGATTTTGCCGATGTTCTGCGTGAAGTAACCTTGTTGCTTAAACAGTTGAGGCAGCGTCACGATGGCTGGATCGACTTTGCGAAAATGCGTCGGCAGATCCCAGATCTTGAGACTGTCCGGCCGACGTCCCGTCATCAGCGAAGCGCGTGACGGATTGCACAGCGCCTGCTGGCAATACGCGTGTTTGAAGAGTACGCCCCGCGATGCGAGTTGATCCAGGTGCGGCGTTTTTGCCAGGGGATGACCATAACAGGCCAGATCGCACCGCAGGTCATCCGCGGCGATAAACAGCACGTTGGGTTTTTCAGCCGCAACTGCATTGAAACAGAGAGCAGGGCAGACAGTCAGGAACAGGACGAACAGCAGCGAAGCGAAGATTCTGCCGGGATGTTGCATGCGATCCAACTTTCTCGGATGTGTTTGCAGGAATCGAAAGTGTGCCTTTTATTTTGCATTGATCCGGACGCGGACGCAAGGATCGTTTTGTGATCGCCGCTGTGGGGATGAAGTTTGTCTGAATGTTGGGAAGTCAAATGAGTTGCAAAAATCTCGAAAAAATGTTGTTGACACGTTGAAGTAACTGTATTACTGTGTTGATACAGTTCGTTGTGAGGAAATTCAATGCAAATTCAATTATCAGAAGCAGACGGCACTCCCTATTACCAGCAGGTGGCGAACCAGGTCAAATTCCTGGTGGCGTCCGGGCGTCTGGAGCCGCACGAGCAACTTCCCTCAGTGCGCGGGCTCGCGCAGCAGTTGACGATCACGCCGAATACGGTCGCGCGGGCTTACCGCGAGCTGGAAGCGGAAGGGGTCGTGGTCTCGAAACGCGGTGCCGGCGTGTTTATTTCTAACGGCGTCTCCCCCCTGTCGAATAAAGAAAAACGCCGCATTCTCAATGAGCGGATGGATGCCCTGCTGACCGAGTCGCGTCAGTTAGGCGTGGATGAAGAAACCCTGTTGAAGTTGTTACGTCAGCGAAGCCAGAAGTTTGATTCCTACCAAGAGGTCGAAAAATGAGCGAGCATGTGATTGAAATCAGTGATTTAAGTCATCATTTCGGCAAGAAACAGGCGTTAGCGCATGTCAGTCTATCCGTTCCGGAAGGCTGCGTGTTCGGGCTGGTCGGCGAAAACGGGGCCGGCAAAACGACGCTCTTGAACCATATTCTGGGGTTCCTGAAGCCGCAACAGGGAACCGTGCGTGTGTTTGGTTTGAACCCGGTGACGGACCCTCCCGGTGTGCTGGGGCGGATCGGACATCTTTCCGAAAATCGGGATCTCCCTGCGTGGATGTCGATTCGAGAACTGTTTGAATTCACCCGCGCTTTTTATCCCAAATGGGACCCGGTTTACGCGGAAGAACTGCGGATGATGTTTGAATTATCACTCAATCAGAAAGTGCCCACGCTCTCACGGGGGCAGCTGGCGCGGGCAGGGCTCTTATTGGCGCTGGCACATCGCCCGCCGTTGCTGGTGCTGGATGAACCTTCGTCAGGTCTGGACCCGGTGGTCCGCAAAGACATTCTGGACGCCATCATTCGTACGGTCGTTGATGAGGGGCGCACGGTGTTGTTTTCTTCGCATCTGCTGGATGAAGTGCAGCGCGTTTCCGATCAGGTGGCGATACTCGATCAGGGTAAGATCCTGCTCACGAGCCCGCTGGATGAAGTGCTGGTTTCGCATTATCAGTTGACGGTCCGTTTCCAGGAACCGCAGCCCTGCTTTCCGGAATTGACGGGCGCACTCACCTGGTCCGGCTCAGGCCGGGAATGGAAAATCGTCTGCAACGGTCAGAAACAGGAGTTGGAAGCCGCATTGCAGGAGTTGAATGCGGAGATCATGGAACGGAGTACCCCCACGCTGGAAGAAATTTTCGTAGCCCGTATGAAATCTGCCGCGCGAAGTTCTTTTAAGGACTGAGAACCATGACAGACGGTCTGTTACGGGTGACAAAATATTCTTTGAGATCTCTCTGGCCGCTTGGGTTGGGGGTTGTCGGCATGCTGGTATTGCCGCCGGTGGGCCTGCAGATGTTGGCGCGTTTCCTGGGGCGATTGAATTCTCCCTCGCCGGTGTCTTTAGGGTGGCATTTCTTTTTTATGGCGGTTTCCGCTTTCTTGCTGGCGGTAGTGTGTGGCACTGTGCTGGAGCAGACAAAAAAAATGTTGCCCCGAATGCCTGTCAAAACAGCGGAAATCGTCAGTGCTCTGATCCTGTCGACCTTAGTCGTGAGCGTCAGCGTCAGCCTGGTCGCAATTTTCATTTATCGTCAGTTTCTGTATGGAGAGATGATGTACGGAGACGGCTGGCCGATCCTGGGGCCAACACTGTTTCTGGCGACGATGGTTGTCGTGCTCCATTGGGGTTTCTGGAATCTACAATCGCTGAGTCTATTCAGAGTGTTATTCTGGATCTGTTTTAGTGACATGACGTTTTTCTGGTTTATGTCTCGTTACTTCGACAGTCAATCCAGCGACATCTTCGAGCCCTGGAAACAGGTCACGCCTCTCGAACTGATCACGATGTCGGTTGTGTTTGTGGCATCCTGGATCGGGGCGATCCGTTCGTGTGACCGGGTGCGCTGCGGTGCCACTGAGTCCAGTCGGACTTGGGAGCATATGCAAACCAAAGTGAAAACTCTGCAGCACCAGACGATCATCGCCCCTCGAAAACGCTTTGAATCCATCTCGTCTGCTTTTGCACAACTTTACTGGCAAGATTCCTGTCGATCCTCTGTTGCGATCAGCGTAGGCTTGGGGTGTCTGGTGTTTTTTCTGACGTTCTTTTCCGGGAACAGTACCTCCCGTGAAGTGATTTTTCTGTCAATCATGGCTTTCTTTAGTTGTGGTGTCATTCTGATATTGCTGCTGGGATTCTCTTTGTCGCCACGAGAGTCAACGCAAATGAAAGTCTATCTGGCGATCGTCCCCCTTTCGGATCGAGATATGGCTTTCGTTCTGACGCGTACGATCGTGAAACTGGTCTTGCTACTGGTTGCTTCGATTCTGCTGTTCGGGCTGACTGGTGGTTCTTTATTATCCTTGTTATTTGAAGGCACCGCAGCGACTCAGGAAAAACTGAATCGGCTGTTTGGTTCTGGATGGAATCGGAATTTCGTATATACCTGCGCCTGGGTTGCTCTGGCAGTCTGGGCAATGCTTGCGAATATTCTGGCTCTGACCTGGTCGCCACAACGGGGATCCAAAGAATTGCTAGCTGCCATGCCTACCGTTGTAATCGTGACTGCTCTGATGAGTGATTACTATCCGATCTGGGGAGTCGTGTTTTTTCTCACGAACAGTGCGTTGATCTGGTCGGCTACGATCATTGCTTACCTACGCGCTTATCGAGCCAATTTGATCCGTACCCGCGCGCTCTGGTTGGCGGGGTTGTTTTGTCTGATCGTCTCTGCTGTCTACTGGAATTATTGGAGCACATCCGAGTGGCCTCTGAAGCTGCTCTGGTCTTCCTTACTCATGCTCGCAGTAACCCCCTTCGCGACGATCCCCCTGGCGGTGTCGTGCAATCGGCATCGTTGAGTCGAGTGATTGAAATATTGAATCAAACGAATGTGGTTTTGTAAACGAAAGAAGTGAGGTGTTGCGATGACAACTGCCTTGTATGTGACGACGAAACAGTTTTGTAAACGCGCGTGGTTTGGCGCTCTGCTGGCGGTGGGTATGCTGGTGATGGGGCCGTTGTTGTTTCTGGTGCTGACACGGATGGAGGGCTTGAACCTGGATTTTATGGAACATGACCTGACCGGTTATCATTTCGCCTACCTGGGTCTCTCCTGGATCGCTTTTCTGGGAGTCTCTTTGCAAGCACTGGCGGGTTGCCAAAAGAGCTGTCTGAGTCTGCCGGTCTCTTCGCGGGCGATTGCCACCTGGCTGATGTTCGCGATGGTCGGATTGGTCGTTGTGCTGCAGTTGGTGACAAACGGGTTTTATCGAGTGCTGTTTTTTGATGAAAACTGGCTCACCGACTACTGGCCGCTGCTGGGGCCGCTGTTATTTCTGGTCACTTTGATTCTGGTCGGGCATAGCGTGTTCTGGTGCGAGTACGCGCCCAGCTTTACGCGTTTGTTCCTGGCGGCTGGTCTGATCGGCGCGATGTTCTGGTGGTTCATCTCCCGTTATTACCCGAACGGATTCAAAGCGGAAATCGTTCCCTGGAGTCATGTGACACTTTCGGAATTTGTGACGATGCAAGTGGTCTGCGTCGCGGCCTGGTATCAGGGGACCCGCGCGTTTGGCAAAGTTCGTTCAGGTGAAGCGGTTCCCAGTCAATATTGGGAGCAGATGATCGTCTGGTGGAACGCCTTGCTCACAGGAGCAATCCCTGAACAACAAATGGAGCCCCTCTCCCGGTGGACGTCTCTGGCGCGGTTGCATTGGCGCGATTCCTGTCGCCGAGCCGTGATCGTCGGCGGGGTGATGTTCGGGCTGTTTATTTTGACGATCAATCTGCTGATGGGG
>NZ_CALFPF010000346.1 GCF_937919775.1 uncultured Gimesia sp. | reverse complement strand
AAAATGTTTGAAGGTGTTGCCATCCATCAGTTTCCGCGTTATTCACCTATACGTGATCAATGGGAATTTGGCGTTTTAGATCAGGAAAGCTTATTTTAATGGGAAACACGAAACAGTATGTCATTCGCGGCGGGATTCAGGGTCGGGAACGGCTGCGTATCCTGGCCCGGGTCATGCACGACAGCACGGCGTCGCTGCTCAGCCAACTTGAGCTGACGGATGGACTCGCGTGTCTTGATGTTGGTTGCGGCGGCGGAGACGTGACGCGCGAAATCGCGCGCCGGGTGGCGCCTCAGGGAAAAGCCGTGGGTACGGACATTGATACCACGAAACTTGCGATCGCCCGTGAAGAAGTTCAGGAAGAACATATTGATAACGTCGAGTTCCGTTTGTCAGATATTTGTGAAGTGTTTGGCGCTCCGGAGTTTGATGTGGTCTATTCTCGGTTTCTACTGACACACCTGAGCGATCCGGTTGCCGCAGTCAAGTCCTTCTTAAGACAACTGCGTCCCGGTGGCATCCTCGCTCTGGAAGACATTGACTTCAGTGGCTCCTTTACTTATCCGGAGATTCCCGCATTCCGGAAGTTCTATGATCTCTATAACGCAGTGGTCCGTTGCAGAGGCGGCGACCCGAATATAGGACAACGGCTACCGGTCATCATGAAAGATTGCGGGCTGGAAGCGATCCGTGTTTCAGTCGTACAGCCGACCGGACTGACGGGTGAGGTGAAGCTGCTCAATGGCCTGACAATGGAAAATATAACAGACGTCGTGTTGGCAGATCAGCTCGCGACTCAGGAGGAGATTGATGAAATTGTCGGAGAGCTCAAAGAGTATGCCACAGACGATCGGACCGTGATGGGAATCCCGCGCGTCGTGCAGGTCTGGGGACGTTTACCCTTCGCATGAGTGTTCCATTTCCAACCGGACTGAAATCTCATCGAATGGCAGGCGAATCTCTGTATCTGAAAGTGATCGTCCAAACAAGCCGTTAACTCTCGCGTTGATTTTTATTACAACCCGGGTCCATCGGAACTGCTTTTCCTGTTTTTTCGATGGGGTATGTGAAGAGATATCGCCAGACGACTTCGTGAATGTATTTCCCTTTGGCATTCTTGCAGGCGCTGCCGCCGGGCACTACCGAAGAATGTGCGCGGCCTGTATTATTTTTGACGTCACAGTTCGTAATCAGGCGGCGGGTATTTTTAAACGGAAACTGGACCTCGTCGACGTCAACAATCGGACCATGCTCGTGCAATCCCAGCAGTTCCCAGGAACGGCAGTAGTGGTCTGCACTCCAGCCGCCATCGAGTACGTGGGAAAAGCCGAAGTAACGGTTGGAAGGTGTAGCTGACGGCAGCGTTTGCCAGTTCTGGAGTTGATCCCGTGGCCCGCAGAACATGACGACGCGGCCGACTTTCTGATGCACGGCGAATCGAGCTGCGGTGGTCGAGCCGTGTGAACTTCCCGCCATAATCACGTCTTCCCACCGGAGGTCTTTCCCATCCGGTGTCAGATAATAGTCCCACTTGCCCTGCGGGTTCTTTTTAGCAAGCCACTTCACAAACTGCAGGGCACGTTCTTTCATTCCATCCGGTTGGGGGATATCGACCTGGTCACTGAAATTTTCTCCGGTCGCAGCTTCCAGCCTTACATTGCCCCGACACGTTTCGCCCACTGGCTGTTCCTTACAGACTTTGGAGAACCAGCGGTTCGCGTAATGGACCTGAATCGCATGCAGTCCATAACTGGAGAGCCGATCAAAAAGCTGGCTGTTATAACCCATCAACCAGATCACGAGCTTGCCGCGCGGTTTGACTTTCGTATTGACGACCGCATGTTCGAGATCCTGGACCTTACCGCCCGATTCAAAAACGAAGTCGATTTCCGGATGTTCTTTCGCACGCGGATCAATCTCGCTGGCACGCGCTGTGAGCTGATATTCCTGTGGCTTGGGATCGGTATAACGGAGCGGACGGGCGTCATCCGCCAGCAGAAGATTGCCAAATACCTGAGGCAATAGTACGAGCGCAAACAGCAGTTTCGGATTCATGATTATTCACCAGAGTAAAAAGCAGTGGCAGCATCGGAGGCAGTTTGCCAACGTCTCTATTTCACTATTATACAGTCTGAACTTTCGCGAATCCCTGCTCTGGCACTCACATCTGGTGAGAACCCGGAAAAAGTACGAAATCCGGCAAGGGGGATCAAAAGACCGCGCAGCAAACAACCCGTGCTTATGCAACAGAGAGTTCGACAACAGCGTTGCGGAAGTTTTCCGGACCTTAGAACAACCCGCCAAAGGTTTCCAGAAAGAACGAACTGACGCTGGAAGGATCGTCATAATGCCACATGGTGCGGATCAGGTCGTACATCATGATGGTGCAGATTCCCATTAGAACCGTGGAGATTCCCAGTGCAGCGAATGTGCCTGCTCCCCATTCCGGTTCCGGTGCTGCCATTGCTGCACCCCGGCCGCCGCCAAATGCGGCAGGCGCTACAAATTCCGCGTGGCTTTCACCACTCTGGAAGGAATCATCGAAATCATCATCGTCTGCATCGTAGATATCGTCGAAGTCATCTTCGTCTTCATCGAAGACATCAGAGATGGCATCGTCACTGGCGAATTCGTCTTCCTCGTCGAAGATGGCAGACTCGCTGTCCTCTTCATCGGAATCCAGAATTACGGAACCTGATGAACCTCCCATATCGCCATCTTCATTCAGCATCAATACACTGGTATCTGCGCTGGAATCGGACAGGTCAAAACTGCTGTCTTCGTCGTCGTCCAATGTGGGAATTTCCAAAGTCGCGTTTTTATCACTATGAGACATCATCGGGATGGTTTTATCAACGTCTTCCACATCAAATGGTTCCAGTGAAATTCCGCTGTCGGCTGTGATGGAAATATCACTGCCGGTATCATCGTCTTGCAGAGAGATGCCGCTGGAATCGTCATCGACGAGAGAGATGCCGCTTTCGTCGGCTCCTTCCAGGGAAATCCCGCTGTCGAGAGGACCTGCTAAGGAAATTCCACTATCCGACGCCAGCGAGATGCCACTGTCTTCTGCCAGGATGGAAGAGTCTCTGCCATCGTCCGAAACCAGAGCTACATCGCTGTCGCTGCCAAGATCGAAACTGTCATCACCGATCAGAGCCACATCGCTTTCACTGCCGGACAAGTTAGAGTCATCGGCGACGAGTTTCACATCGCTGTCACTTCCGGAATCCATATCCAGAATCTCAAAGTCGGGCTCCGAATCGGAATCAACAAGTTTCACGTCACTGTCGCTACTGAGATCAATGCTCGAGTCATCGGTCAGGCGGACATCGCTGTCTGAATCTTCGCCCACGGCAATCAGCTCCGGTTCGCTATCCAGTTGCAGATCATCGCCGTCATCAACAACCAGACGCACATCACTGTCGGAACTGCTCAATTCGACAGGACCATCGTCATCGTCGTGCACACTTCCCCGGATCACAGTTGCCTGCTCACCGACTTCATCTTCATCAATGACGCTGTCTGAAAGATCATCATCTTCCAAGATCGCTGAACCGAATAAATCGTCGTCGTCATCAGCTTCATCAGAAAACAGAGGAATCGCCGGATCGGAGTCTGCCTGACGGGAACGCGCCAACTCCTCAAGATCTTCCATGCGAAATTTCCAGGCACCCCGGTCTGCAAATCCGCGAATGTCACCAGCCTCTCTCAGGCGGTTCAATTCCTCTATTTCCATTCCGAGCTCTGCTGCTGCTTCTGCGAGATTGAGATATTTTTTGGCCATTGTGGCACGACTCCGACATCAATAATGTAAATCAGGAACGGGGGGCTGTGTTAGTTGTCATCGGACAGTTGTCTGTGAAATATCAGTGGTATCAAATCCGAAAACCAGTAGACGAATGCCTTTGCGAAGAACTTACGGGTTCTTTTGATAGTATCAGTCACTCCAGCAACTTATTCCGGAACAGAAACTAGAACCGCGTCCCGAAGTCGTTGCGAACCCCTTAATTTATCTATATTTATTCTAAATGAGAACTGGTCGGTTGCAAGTGCCTTCTTGCTGATTGGGA
>NZ_CALFPF010000345.1 GCF_937919775.1 uncultured Gimesia sp. | reverse complement strand
CTCTCTACTCCGCGGCGGTCTCGCGCCAAAATGTCGCGAAACATGGATTCGCTTGAAGCACTTGAGGTGCGCGCAATGCTCGCAGCCCATCCGCTGGCTGACGCACCCGATGTCCAGTTTCAGGTCGAAGAAGACTGGGGCTCCGGACGCACGGCCAGCCTGACACTTACGAACGATGAATCGACTGCCTATACGAACTGGCAACTTGAGTTTGACTATAGCGGCAATATTCAGTCACTCTGGAACGCCAAGGTCGAGAATCTGGGCAGTGGTCGTTATCGGATCACGCCTCCCAGTTGGGATAATACACTGGATGCGGGCGAGTCGCTGGCGATTGGCTTTGTTGCCACCGGAGCGAACAGCGAGCCAACCGGATTCTCCTTTCAAGTTAGTGGCAGCCCGGTCGATCCGGATCCCACCCCTGATCCTGACCCTACCCCTGATCCCGATCCCGTGGTGGGTGTGCCGAATAAGCCCAGCGTGAGCGTCCTGAGAGACTTCAGTGCGGGGGGCTTTCAAGTGAACCTCAACCTGTATGCAGGGGCACCTGCGGCGCAATGGAAATTATACGAGAATGGCGAACTGATCTACGAGGCGTCTTTGTCGGGCAATACGACTCCTCAAACAGATAGCCTGCACATCACGAACAGAGACTACGGTATTTTTCGTTATCAGGTCGAGGTCAGCAATGCGAGCGGATCAACTCTGAGCGATGAAGTCGTCTATGTGGCTGGCGGCGCCAGTCTCATCAGCATCGGAGAGGTCGACGTGACAGGGCAAGCCTTACAGGCGACCATCGATCAGACGACCGTCGATTACACGCTCACTTCCTCCAGCGCGTCAACACAGTTCAGCGTCGCAACCAGTAACTCACGGGTGGTGCACGCCGAGATCATCAACGGTAATACGTTGCGGATCACCGGTCTCGAAGCGGGCAGGGCCTCTGTGCGGATTACCGATGCCGAAACCGGTGAAGACCGTTACATCGGGATTCGAGTGCGCACGGAAGAGGGAGAACTGCCGGGGCTGCCAGATTACGTCACGATCGGTTCAGTGAGCGAAGACACTGCCGGCGATCTGGCATTCTGGCAGGACTTTGACAGCAGTGATCCGTTGACCAACAAATATGTCGACTCGCGTTATATCTATCTCAACGGCGGGCCGATTAGCGGCTGGCGCAGCTGGGGCCCGGATCGCGTGAGCAGCTACATCCGCGAAAGTCTGAAACTGGGAATGATTCCACAGTTCGTTTACTATAACATCCCGGACGGCGGCGAAAGTTATACGACGAATCTCGAGCACATCAGCAGTCAGTCGTATATGGAAAGCTACTTCCAGGATCTGAAGTACGCGCTGGATGTCATCCGTACCGAAGCCGGTGAAGAACTGGTGCAGATGATCCTGGAACCCGATTTCATCGGTTACCTGATGCAGAACGCAGGGGCGCCAGCCAATGCGATTTCTGCGATGACGAGCGCAGCCTATAGCAGCGGCGTGTTGCAGGAAGGCGTCGATCCGCAGTTCGACAACACGGTAACAGGGCTCATTCAGGCGATTAATTACACGATCAGCAGTTACGCTCCGAACGTGGAGTTCGGCTGGCAATTCAATCTCTGGGCTTCAACCGGCATCGAAACGCCGATTCCTGGAACCGGAATTGTGCACCTGACGGATACGCTGGGTGTGGAAGCGGGGCGCGCCGCGATTGCTCGCGAAGCCGAACTGATTGCCGAGTATTACATGGATGCAGGCATCCTCAGCTACGGGGCAGACTTCATCTCCCTCGATAAATACGGCCTGGATGCGGGAGCGCAGAATGGCGCGGCAAGCAACCCGGAGGCCAGCACCTGGTTCTGGAACAGCGATCACTGGAATAATTATCTGCTGATTGTCCAGACACTCACGGAAACGACGGATCGCGAAATGATCCTCTGGCAGCTTCCCGTCGGCCACATCAACAACAGCCTCGCCGATAATCCGTACGACGAGAGCGGCACCTTTGATCCACTGACCAATACGACACGTCAGTACGAGGACTCTGCCCCCACGTTCTTCCTGGGAGATACGTTCACGGCGACCGGCGATCGTCTGGATTACTTTTCGACGAATGATTTTGGGGATGACAAGTTGACCGTTTCAGGAACTACCATCACCTGGGGCTCGCACATAGAAGAAGCGCGTGCCGCCGGTGTGCGGCAGATTCTCTTTGGGGCCGGCGTCGGAATCAGTACCGATTCCATTGGCAGTGAACCCACGGACGATTACTGGTGGATTACGAAAGTGCAGGAGTACTATCAGAATCCTGTTTCACTCGATGTTGTCGTTGATCCTCCTGATGAAGTGCAGCCAGTCGTGAGCATCAGCGGAGCGACCATCACCGAAGGGGGGAGTGGATCTGTTCTGGCGACGTTAACGGTTTCGCTTTCTGAGCCAGCGACACAGACCGTCACGGTTTACTATCAGACATCGAATGGAACGGCCACCGCCGGCGAGGATTACGAAGCGACCAGCGGACAGGTTTCATTCGCCGTGGGACAGACTTCGAAGACGATTACGGTTCGCATTTATGGAGATACACAGGTCGAATCCGATGAGCAGTTTTATGTGACGCTCAGCACTCCCGTGGGTGCGACTCTGGATGACAGTCTTTCGTCTGCCACCAACACAATTCTAAATGATGACGTTTCCAACGAGACGGCAGACGTGACAGTCACAACCCCCTTCGAAACGCCCGTCACGATTGCGATTGGGACGTCTGCCGGCGACCCGGATTTCGCCAGTCATGTGCAGCAGTATGTGAACGGGACTCTGTTTCCCAACCAATACACGCAGACGCAACTCGATGCAGTCGTGAGCGATTACTATAACCAGTGGAAGTCGGACTGGCTGCGTGTCGATCCCGGCGGCAACGGCTACCGGGTTATCATGAACTCACAAGGACGGACTACTTCCGAAGCGCAGGGTTACGGCATGTTGATTCTGGCGCATCTGGATGGCTATGATGCGAATGCCCGGGCGATTTTTGATGGTCTGTTCCAATATTCGCGTGCGAATCCCAGCCAGGGGAATCCTGATCTGGTGGACTGGGCGCAGCCGGATCCTTCCGGAAATAACAGCGCCTTCGACGGGGATGCAGATATTGCTTATGCCCTGTTAGTAGCCGATGCCCAATGGGGCAGTGATGGTGCGATCAACTATCGTCAGGAAGCGATTACGATTATCAACGCCATTTATGAATCGACCATCGGGCCGGAAAGCCATCTCCCCATGCTCGGGGACTGGGTCAATCCGAATGGCAGCCAATACAATCAATGGACGACCCGCACCAGCGATTTCATGTACGGTCACTTCAGGGCATTTGAAGCGGCCACGCAGACCGGTGTCTGGAACGAAGTCATCATTGCCACACAGGCTGTGATGACGAAATTGCAACAGCAGTCGGGAACCGGACTAGTTCCCGACTTTGCAATCGTCGATCCGGTGACCGGCATTGTTTCTCCTGCTCCCTCGGGGTTTCTGGAAGCCAATGATCAGTATTACTGGTACAACGCGGGACGTGATCCCTGGCGGATTGGCACGGATGCCGTTTTGAGCGGCGATGCAGTCTCCACGACTCAGGCGCAGATGTTGTCCGAATTCTTTCAGCAGTCTTCGGGAGGGAATCCGTCACAGATTCTGGGCGGTTATGCACTGGATGGAACGCCGCTGAATAACTGGAGCGATCCGTTCTTCCGGGCAGCGGTAGGCGTCTCTGCCATGACTGGTTCAGATGCGGGAGACCAGGCATGGCTCAACTCTGTCTTCGACAGTGTCGCAACGACGCACTCGAATTACTATGCTGATACAGTTTCGATGTTGAGCATGCTGGTAATGTCAGGGAACTATATCAGTCCCTCGTCCTCACTGGGGGGGAACGCGACATTACAGTCATTTACGCAGCCGGATCATGGGCAGGTCGTCGACAATCAGGACGGCACGCTTACTTACACGCCGGCTGATACTTTCTCTGGAGATGACAGTTTTGTCTACACGACGGTTTCAGAGTCAGGCAGTATCACTACCACGACGACTGTGCTTATTACCGTCGAGCCTTTTGTTGTGATCATTCCTGAAATTTCCATCAATAATGTGACTGTGACGGAAGGTGATAGCGGTAGTTCACAAGCTGTATTTACCGTCTCTTTGGATCAGCCGAGCACCGAACCGGTGTTGGTACAGTTCCATACTCAGGATGGCACCGCGATTGCCGGTGCGGACTACCAGGCAGTAAGTGGCCAACTGGTCTTTCAATCAGGGGAGACTACGAAAACCATTTCGGTTTCCGTTCTGGGTGACACTGTGATCGAATCACTTGAAGGGTTCCAGGTCGTGCTCGAACAGGCGGTCGGTGCCACGCTGTCATCAGTTATCGGTAGCGGTTCGATTCAGGACAACGATGCCCCGGCACCGATGGCTGACGTCGACTTTGCTGTGGTGAATGACTGGAACAGCGGGTTCCAGGGAGCGATCGAGATCAGCAACGAGAGTGGTGACGCCTGGCAAGGGTGGACGCTGCAGTTCACGTTCGCGGGTGACATCACGGACATCTGGAATGCCGAGATCATTTCGCACATCGGCAATACCTACGTCATTCGTGGCGCATCCTGGAACAGGGACATTCCTGCCGGTGGTACGACTTCTTTCGGGTTCATCGGTACCCCGGGTGGCCTGAATGATCCCCTGTCGGACTTCATTTTGAATGGGAGTCCGATTTAGTTCTTAAAGGCAATTTGATATTGCCTGGAGAACTCGTTTTCGAAGAAAGAAAAAGGCCTTCGTCGTATGACGAAGGCCTTTTGGTATAAATGATAGTTCACTGCAGTGGTATTAATTTAAAATTGAGAATTTCAGATGACTTCAGGAAGAGGATGGTATCCGCTATCGACGAGGTATTGAGGTCGACCGGCGTGATCGGGAAGAGTTACCTGCTGCACGTCAATTCCCATATTACGATAGAGCGTGGCAAAGACTTCCTGGAAATGGACGGGACGATTTTCCGCCTCGCCGCCCAGCCGATCCGTAGTGCCGATGACCTGGCCTGTTTTCATGCCGCCACAGGCGAGCAAAGCGTTGCAAACTCGCGGCCAGTGATCGCGGCCGCCATTATTATTAATCATCGGCGTACGCCCGAACTCGCCCCAGGCGATGACTGTTGTGTCTTCCGCCATACCACGCTGGTGCAAGTCTTCAATCAGGGCTGTGATTGCCTGATCGAAATCGGGGAAGTTCTCTCTGGCATGCTTGAAATTGCTACCATGCCAGTCCCAGAAGCTGTAACTCAAAGTCACGACGCGCGCCCCGGCTTCAACAAGACGGCGTGCGAGAAGAAACTGCTCATTCAGTCGCGGTGCAGCGTCTCCTTGTTTTCTGGAGGTTCCTTTTCCGTAGCGATCGCGAACCGCAGGATCTTCTTTCGAAACATCAAGGGCTTCCACCAATCGTCCTGAGGTGAGAACACCAAAAGCCTGTTCGTTGAAAGAATCGAGCCCTTGCATCGCACCACTATTATCTGCATCACGCCTGAACTGATCAAAACTTCGCAACAGGCTTTTGCGATCTTTCAAGCGATCCAGGGTAATGCCGTTGAGTGTCATATCGCCCTTCATTTCACCATTCGGGTTAAAGGGTGTGTGTGACATTCCGAGGAAGCTGTTTTTCCCAAAGTTGTAAGGTGTGTGCTGCATCTGAGGCGAGAGGTTCACATATGCGGGTGAGGTCGCCCGGGGATCGCCTTTCAGGTGTGAGAGAGCAGAACCCAACTCGGGCCAACCGCCGGCTGGCTGGTTGTTTGAGCTGTGTCCGGTCATACATTGAAACGATGCGTGTTGGCCGATTGATCCGACAAGCGAATTCACAAAGACACATTTATCAGCAAGCCGTGCAATCCGTGGAAGCTGTTCGCTGATGCGAATGTCAGGGACATTGGTCGCGATGGGACTGAATTCGCCGCGAATCTCAACTGGCGCGTCCATCTTAATATCATACATGTCCTGATGCGGTGGACCGCCCGGCAGGTAGATCATGATGATGGATTTATGTGAATTGATTTTACCCGTCTGTTGTTCTGCTTTAAGTAATTGAGGCAAGTTAAGACCGCCCAGGCCAAATGCTCCGATTTTAATGAAATTCCGGCGCGAAACCTGATTGCAGAACTTGCTGGAAGAATCATCAAAAATATTAAGCATAACCAACTCCAGGGTGGGATTACTACAGCGTCCATCGACGCCGGGTAAGGGGGAGATATATTGTGCGGATGGAGATTATTGATTGTTCTGATTCTATCTCTGGTCAGACCATTTGTCTACGTCGATCCGTTAAGATCTGATTTCAAGAGCTGAGGCATCAAGTATTTATCTACCGTTTCTTTAGCATTAAAAACAGCGTATATCGTCCCCCGGATTATTATGCAGGACAGGATCATCAGAGACTCGATCGTTAGATTTTTCAACCTGTAGCGGTCGTTCGTCACAATATCGGTGAGATTGAGCGTCGTTATCGAGCTGGCGTCCTGTCAACGATGGGTACTGTATTACTATCGTCAAGCGGCGTGGTTACTCTGTGCACCTGGTGCTGATTATTTTCAATGGCGATTACGAAACGTGCAAACCATTGGTTTTTGTCTTGTAATCCTTCAATCTGACCACCATTGACATGGGGCGTTCGTGTTTGATCTGTGCTGGTCAGAATGGCAGTTTTTCGATCTTCGAACCTTAAGGTTGGCAGTGCTGCCTTATCGAACAGCACATAACCATCGCTGCGTTGCGACTCTGAGTGACTATTGCTATTTTTTAATGAAATTAAGAGATCGCAATAACCTCAGAGGGATCGGTACGCATGTCGGATATGCCGGAAACAATCAGTTGCACGTGGGAGATTCCGTTACGTGCCACCGTTGATGTCGCTGTGATTGGCGGCGGCTCCGCCGGGGTGGCTGCTGCTGCAGCGGCTGCCCGGAATGGCGCGTCGACCGTATTGGTCGAGCGATATGGTTTCCTCGGCGGAACTTCGACAGCCGGGATGGTCGGTCCTTTCATGACTTCTTATACCCCGGACGGTAAACGCCAGCTTGTGGCCGGGCTGTTTCAGGAAGTGATTGATCGCATGGTCGCGATGGGAGGGGCCGTTGATCCTGCGACAACCGAAGCGGGTTCTGCCTGGGCATCGTTTATCGAACTGGGGCATGCTAACGTGACCCCGTTTCATGTTGAAGCTTTGAAGATGGCGACGCTGGAAATGGTGTGTGATGCCGGGGCGCAAATTCGCTTTCATACTTCGTTTGTTGATGTAGTGATGGACGGAGAACGGATTAGCGATATTATTATCCTTGATAAGGCAGGCTTGGGACTGCTGCGTCCCAAAGTCGTGATCGATACTTCGGGTGACGGCGATATCGCCGCGAAGGCAGGGGCGCCGTTTGAAATGGGCCGGCGTGAAGACGGCAAGATGATGCCGGTCACGATGTTTCTGACGATAGGCAATGTGGATGACGCGCGTGTGGAAGCCTGGATGCGGGAACATGAAACACTGCACCCGGGCGAGCGACTGTTTGAGTGCATCGTGAAAGAGGCCCGAGAGCGTGGCGAATGGACTTTGGAACGCGAATTTCTGAATCTCTATCGCGAACCTACTCCCGGACAGTGGCGGGTGAATTCGACACGCGTGCAGAATGTGGACGGGACTAACCCCGATGATCTGTCGCGGGCGGAGATTGAGGGGCGACGTCAGGCGTGGGAATTGATTCGGTTTTTCCGTTCACACTGTCCCGGCCTGGAAAACGCGCAGTTGATTGCAACAGGAACGCAGGTTGGCGTCCGCGAAACGCGCCACATACTGGGAGACTACGTGCTCAATGGTCAGGATGTGCTCGAAGGACACAAGTTCGAGGATTCGATTGCCCAGTGTTCGTATCCGATTGACATTCATGACCCGCAGGGTCCGCGGGGCCGATTGGAAGGAATTCACGCCGACCACTATGAAATTCCGTATCGCTGTCTCGTGCCGCGACAGGTGAATAATTTGCTGGTGGCCGGTCGACCGATTTCAGCCGACCATGAAGGAGCTGCTTCCGCCCGTGTGATTCCGCCGTGTTACGCGACCGGTCAGGCTGCTGGAACCGCGGCGAGCCTTTCGATTCAGCAAGGAGTGAAGCCACGTGAAGTTGATGTTACGTTATTGCGTAAAACACTGCGCGAACAAGGTGCCATTGTTTAAATGACCCAGGTAGGCGCGACTTATTAATTGACGGAAAATGATTCTTTTGAATCCCTACTACAACCGGAGTGCTATCATGAGTCAATTAAACAAAGTTCGCTGGGCTGTGATTGGTCTGGGGTGGTTTGGCGAAGTTCATGCCGACAATTTGGCTGAGATGCCGGAGATTGAACTGGCGGCACTCTGTACGCGCCGGCCTGAGAGGTTGAATGAAGTGGGCGATCGTCTGGGCGTCAAACGGCGGTACACCGATTATCACGAACTGCTGGAAGATCCCGAGATTGATGTCGTCAGCATTACCACGCACATCAATGATCACCGCGATATTGCGATCGACGCATTGAGAAGCGGAAAGCATGTATTGCTGGAAAAACCGATGGCACCGACGCTTGCTGACTGTGAGCAGATCATGGAAGCCGCCCAAACAGCAGACGGCTTTTTTATGGTTGGTCATATTTGCCGCTTCGACCCGCGGGTCACGATTGCGAAACAGGCCATCGAGGAGGGACGGATTGGAAACATTATTTCGATGTATGCACGACGTAATCTGTCGAAAGCGATCGGAGAGATGGTACTCGACGATATCTCGGCTCTGATGGGGGACGGCATTCATGATGCAGACCTGATGCTCTGGTTCAGTCAGGCGAAGGTGTCCACGGTGTATGCGCAGGAAGTGCACCCGGGAAAGAACAAGTATCCGGATGCCGGCTGGTCGATTGCGCGACTGGATAACGGTGCGGTTGCGGTGGTCGAGTCGGTCTGGCACCTGCCGGAAACGACTCCGTATACGATCGACGCGCGAATGGAAATCATCGGTACCGAAGGAGCTTTGTATATCAACTGCGGCGAAGCCGGTCTGGCGATCCACGATACACAAGGCGTCAAGCTGCCGGACACGATGTACTGGCCGCGCCCGTTCGGCAGCTATTTTGGCATACTGCAGGCAGAACTGCGTTATTTCGCCAATTGTGTACGAAGAGGCGAAGCGCCGCAGCGGATTACACCGGCGGAGTCGTGTGCTGCTGTGGCCTGGATGGCGGCGGCGACGGAGTCGGCGCGGACGGGGTCGGTGATTACGTTCTGACTTCAATGATGGCTTCATAGAAAACCGTGAACTGAAGAATACGGATGTTAAACCGGGTAACTGTCTCCTGGAGCAGTTTTCTCTGGCATTTCCTTGAAAATTTGATATGCTATTCTATTGATGCGTGGGTCCTGTTGAAGAGATATGTTTCAACAGGATGCTTCGTTCTCCTACCCTGAATCTTGCCCGCGATGTGAGCTGTTTTGCTCACGGTACCGAATTCGATAACCCTGATTTATCTGCGTCTTTTTGTGGCATCTTTTTTAAACTGCAATTGCGTAGCACTCCGATGGTTAAAATATGAACGGTTTGAACAGACGAGTTGTGACTGTGCTGTTTCTGGTGCTGAGTTGTGGGATCTGCACGCCCGCCGGGGCGAATCCTGCGAACCGCCGAGCATTTGCCCGCTACTTTGGAAATTATCTTTCCGAGAGCATGAATTCGTGCAGCACCTGTCACGTGGGCAAACATGCCGAGGACGCGGAGTCGCTGGACGACTTCCCGCATAATCCGTTTGGGACACAGTTGCGGCTTGCAGGGGAAAAACTGATTGAAGAAAAACGCGATCCCGAGATCGCGCTGCGTTTGAAATTACTCGCCGAGCAAGATGCGGACGGGGATGGTTTTTCGAATCTGCAGGAAATTCTGGTTGGAACCGCTCCCGGTGATAAAACGAAATTTCCGGATGCGGCTGCGGTTCAAAAACTGAAGACGTTGACGGCAGAGTTTCAAGAGTATCAAAATCGATATGCATGGAAACCGTTCAAACCAGTGAAACGTCCTGATGTTCCACTGGTCAAAGAGGCGGACTGGGCGCGGAACCCCATCGATCATTTCATCGCCGCCGGTCACGATAAGATGGGACTGAAGCGGTCCGGTGAAGCGGAGCCTGCAATTTTGCTGCGACGTGTTTATCTGGATCTGATCGGATTGAATCCGACGCCGCAGGAAATTCGGGAGTTTCTGGAAGACAGCAAAACGAATCCGCGGGCTTATGAAGATGTTGTCGATCACTTACTGCAGCATCCTGCGTACGGCGAGCGCTGGGGACGACATTGGATGGATGTCTGGCGGTACAGCGACTGGGCCGGTTATAAAGATGCGCTGCGCGAAAGCCAGCGACATATCTGGCATTGGCGGGACTGGATTATTGAATCATTAAGTGCCGACAAAGGTTACGATCAGATGCTGGTCGAAATGCTGGCTGCTGACGAAGTGAAACCCGATGACTGGGACACGCTACGTGCGACAGGATTCCTGGCGCGTAACTATCACGCCGTGCGGGATCAGTGGATGGACGATGTAGTGAAACATACGTCGCAGGCCTTTTTGGGGATCACCGTTGGTTGTGCGAAATGTCACGATCATATGTACGATCCGATTCGACAGGACGAGTACTATGGTTTGCGTGCGGTT
>NZ_CALFPF010000344.1 GCF_937919775.1 uncultured Gimesia sp. | reverse complement strand
CCTGCTTTGAGCCTGCCAAAGATTTTTCCTTCCTGTTTTCTTCTTGTCGGAGCCAAATCCATGCTGAAGCCATTCCTGTAGCAGCGAGGTTTTACCCTCATTGAGCTGCTCGTTGTGATTGCCATTATTGCGATTCTGATTGCACTGCTACTTCCTGCTGTCCAACAGGCGCGCGAAGCAGCGAGGCGCTCGACTTGTAAAAACAACATGAAACAAATCGGGCTGGCGATGCACAATTACCATGATACGTTTCGTGCATTTCCCATTGGATCACAGATCTCATACAACCAATCCAACTGGCGCTCTGCAATTCTGCCTTACATTGATCAGGCACCTGCTTACAACCAGTTATCACAATCGGCGATTTCACAGCACGGCTATGCAGCCGGGAATGGTAATTCTGCCTCTGGGTACAATACGGAAAACGCCGTATTGAATCATCTCTATGTGCCTGTCTATAAATGTCCTTCAAGTGTAGCAGATGCCTTTTACACCGGTACCAGTCCGATTTCCAACAATGGAACAACGTCTCCGAATGCGGCTCTGGGAAAAGAAACGGGGATGACAATGGACTATGTGGGGATCAGCGGTTCCTATGCAGGCGTTGCTCCTTACAACACCGGTAGTGGCGCCGCTTATGGCGGGTACTGGTGTAATAACGGCCTGTTGACGATTGGTAAATCTGCTCTGATTCGTGATTGTACTGATGGAACATCAAATACTTTAATCGTTGGCGAAGACTCAGGACTGGTCAGCAATAAAGATTATCGCAGCAACTATTATGGTGGCTGGTCAGGACATCTGGGACTGACCGGTTGGGGAACCGGCGTGAATACCATCCGCTACAGTCCCAATCCTTCGACGGCTCCCGCCGGCGGAGATCAAACCTACACGCCCAATAACCCTCTGACCTCAGCTCATGTGGGCGGCGTGCACGGTTTACTGGGAGACGGTGCCGTTCGATTCATTTCCGACAATGTTGACATCGAAACGCTTCGCAGACTCGGTATGAGAAACGATGGTTTTGTTCTTGGCGAATTCTAAGTCGTCATGATTTAAATTACTGTGAAAGCATTCAAACTGTACCAGACGGCCGATGCGTTTTTCTGAATGCATCGGCCGTCTGTATTAGATTAACCAACTCAGGGGAGATCAAAATGCGTGATGTTTCGGGCTCATTAATCAAACAGAAGCGTAATAGCGTGTTACTGGCAATGTTATTGTTGCCAGTCTGTTTCCTGAATGGTTGTGGAGGCGGTGCGAAATCAGTCCCCTCTGGGACGGCAAGTGGAACCGTCAAAGTGGATGGAAAATCGCTTACAGAGTGTCGGATCAATTTTGTTTCTTCAATCACAGGGACCGGGGTTTATGCAGACTTGCAGGCAGAGGGCGCCTATGA
Organism: uncultured Gimesia sp.; assembly: GCF_937919775.1. Classification (GTDB taxonomy): domain Bacteria; phylum Planctomycetota; class Planctomycetia; order Planctomycetales; family Planctomycetaceae; genus Gimesia. The sequence continues at coordinate 12,054 of NZ_CALFPF010000344.1, read as the reverse complement.
ATTGCCCAGTGCGGTTCCTGTCGGCGACTATCGTGTCTATTTCACTTCTCCCGGGCTGGGAGACGCCCCCCCTTCGGAATCGGGAAACCAGGAAATAAAAGATGCCCTCAAGGATGTCCCCAAGAAGTACCAGAGCGAACAGGAGACGGACTTACAGGCCGTGATTAAAGAGGGAACAAACTCATTCGACTTTGATCTCAAACCCTAAACTGTATTCGGCGGTTTTTAACTGAAAGTCTCCCCCTGCTACTGATGATTCCTTCTGCACCGGTACAGACTGCAGGATGCGAGAGTCGTACTGGTTGTGCTGATAAAATGTGTTGACATTCGTCAGTGGAAGCCTGCAGGAGAAAGTCTCTCTGTCAGCGCTGCGAATCAGATTGAGATCTAGACGGAATCACAGTTGACACAGGGGTAAACGTCAAATTACCTTTGATGGCAGTGATAGAAATTTGCTGCGAAGGCTACTTTTTTTTGATTTTCGCCGGTATATAATTTCATGCTTTGTGTTAAATAAGATAAAGAAGTCATATACCGAAATAAAATAGTGTAAACAAGATTACGATTACTGACTTGAGTGACCTCCCCTTTTCAAAGTCGTAATTCCTACCCGTTCCAGCGGATCTTGCTTTACACCCACCGTTTTATACCCCTTTTGTTTAAGTGCAGGCACACTATGTTTTATGTTTCTGGTTACTTTCGTTGTGCGCTCGTTTTTTGCGCATTGACTCTGACTGGCTGTTTTGGCGGCTCTGCGGAACACATTGAACGGGCTGCCGTCTCCGGAACGGTTACCTTTGACGGAAAGCCACTTCCTGAGGGCAGTATTCAGTTTGTGCCCGACGTCGATTCCACCGGCAAACCCGTTCGCGGCAAAGCCGTTCAGGCACTCATTTCTGACGGGAAATACACTCTGGAAGCAGATCAGGGGCCCACGGTCGGCCCCAATAAAATTCTGATTAATGCGACGCAAAAAACGGGGAAATTCCAGGATTTTGATGGCAAAAAAACAGAGATCCTGAAGCAATACATTCCCGAGAAATTTAATTCCGATTCCACACTGAAATTTGATGTGAAAGCAGGCCCGAATACGGCCGATTTTTCACTCGAGTCAAAGTGATCTCTTTTATTCAAACTGTTCTGATCTAACCGATCTTTTTATTACAATTTTATCATGGATAAATCAAAACGATGAAAAAATTATTTCTGAAGCGCCGACAGGGATTTACATTGATTGAGTTGCTGGTGGTGATTGCCATCATTGCGATTTTGATTGCCCTCTTGTTACCTGCCGTCCAGCAGGCGCGAGAAGCGGCACGCCGCTCCACCTGTAAGAACAATCTGAAACAAATCGGGTTGGCGCTCCATAACTACCACGACGCAGCCCTGACGTTTCCTTCATCGCATGTGAGAACTGTTGTCAACAGCTGGCTCTCCAGTCAGATTGGCTGGCAGGCGAGAATTTTACCTTACATGGACCAGGGGCCTTTGTTCAATAAGATTGACTGGAGTATCCAGCCCGGTAACTCGGGAACGGCGAATACGGAAGTGATGAAATATGAATTGCCCGCCTATCGCTGTCCCAGCGATCCCGGCGATCGTGGCGATACGGGTCAATCGGGTTATGGACCGACAAACTATGTCGTCTGCTCTGCAAATTATGGAGTTTTCTCTGCCGGCGGTACCGACTTCGCGAATAATGGTAAATCGGTGATGTTTCTGAATAGCGCAACGAAAATGAGAGACATTACGGATGGAACTTCCAATACGATGATTGCTTCTGAATGCAACGTGGCGCATCCTTATGTCAGTGCGAATGCCACTTCAAATACCGTTTGCACGGGGACTGCCAACCAGAAACTCAGGGGTTATACCTGGTTCTGGGGACAGGCCATGCATATGTGGAGTTATACGACTCTCATCGGACCGAATTCGGACCTGGTGGAATGCTCCAGTGGTACAGGCGGCCCTGCGTTGATGGGGGCTCGCAGCAAACATGTTGGCGGAGTACATGTTCTCTTCGCTGATGGCAGAATCCAGTTCATCTCAGAGAATATTAACCTCGGCACCTGGCAGGACCTGGGGCATATGTCTGACGACAATGTCATCGGCGAGTATTAAGCCAGACACGTTCTGACAATCAATCAAGCAAAAACGGCCAGCAGAGTTCACTCCGCTGGCCGTTTTTTTGCACTTTGAACTTACTGCGGTATGACAGGCAGCAGGATATGCGAGGGGTGTTGCAGATCGTGGTGGATCGTGTTTGTCGCGGACTGTTTGCGGCGGTTATCGTTCAGCGGTTCTCCGGTGTTCGGGTTCACATCGAAGCGGGGAAAATTACTGCTGGATATATCCACACGGATGCGGTGTCCTTTCTTGAAGACATTCGACGTCGGGTAGAGTTTGATCGTGACGGGATAGATTTCGCCGGGCTGCATCAGTGTTTCTGTCTTGAGCGAATCGCGGAAGCGGGTGCGGATGATGCCGTCGCCGATGTTGAGATCGAAACCGCCGGGGAAATCGCTGCTTGGGGGATACACGTCAATCAGCTTGGCGGTGAAGTCGGTGTCTTTGGCGCTGGATGAGATCCAGAGTTTGACGACCAGTTCGCCGGTGACTTCGAGTTCTTCGGTCAGTGGTTCGGTCTGGAACACAATCACATCATTGCGGGCCGACAGCGGGATCGGATGCGGAAAATTCCAGATTTTGTCGCTGCCGCGCTGATCCCAGCCCCCCTGTACGAGAATGTCGTTACCGCTGGAGATGTTGCCGCCGATCGTGGGGACCGGGTTTTCAGGATCGAAAGTGAAGCTGGTGGAAGCCTCTTTTGGCTCCGGTACTGTGGTGGAAAGACCGCCCGTAGGCTGCAGATGATACTTCGTGTAAACGGTACGTGCGAGCGGCCATTCCTGTTCGTTGCGCCAGGAGCCGCCGTGATTCAGTTTGCCGTCCTGGGTTTTCGAGCCGTCGCCGGTCCCCATCACGAAGATGCGGACGGGCGTTTTAAACGGGTCGGCTGTGCCGACGCTGTTGTCGACCCCTTTGAGCCAGTGGTCGTACCATTCCTTCCGCCAGCCAAGCGGATCGGCGATGGCGGCTGCTTTGCCGAACGTGACCTGGCCGTGCGAGTAGGCACCCTGCTGCCCGTGAATCCAGGGGCCCATGATCATATACACGGGGCCTTTGATGGTTTTGGAAAGTGTCTGGAAGTTCGCCGTGTTGTTACTGCTCCACGAGTCGTACCAGCCACTCACGAGGTAAACGGGGATGTCTTTGTATTTTTCGGGATAGTCGATGATGTTGTTTTGAATCCAGAAATCATCGTTGGCACCGTGCTGCATGCCGGCGACGAGCCAGTCTTCGTATTCCGGCGCGAGTTTCATCGGCGTCATCCCTTTGCGGAGGGGGAGCCGAAACAGATATTGCATGCGGTTGTCGGCCATTTCCTGCAGGACGGCCGCCGTCCCCGGATCGTGTGACTGACGACTCCCTTTGCCGGCGTTGAGGTAGATCCAGTTCCAGAACCGCAATTCAAACGCGCCGCCGTTCCGCATGCTGGCGTAACCGAGGTTCGACATGGCATCGACGGGAATGACCGTTTTCAGTTCGGGTGGTTTTTCCATCGCGAGTGCATGCTGCGTGCCGCCGACGTAGGAGGTGCCGATCATGCCGATCTCTGCATTGGACCAGGGCTGTTTCCCGATCCAGGCGGCGGTATCGACGCCATCCCGCCCATCATCAGTCATCATATGCCAGACCCCTTCGGAGCCATAACGGCCGCGGGTGTCCTGGGCGATATACACATAACCGTGCGAGGCATAATAGGTGCCTGCGCTTTTCGAACCATTTTTGTTGTAAGGCTTTCGTTCCAGTATCGTGGGCAGTTTCTGCTTCAACACGTCCCCATCTTCGACGGGCGGATAAACGTCGGTCGCGAGTTTGACGCCATCCCGCATGGGCACCATCACATCCTTGCGAACCTCGACGGCATAAGGGCCGCTGGAGGCGAAGGCGGGGAGTGCAATAAAAAGCGTGGTGAGGAAACAGGCGGCGAACACTGTTAAAGGACGGCGAGGAGGAGGCAAGGCAGGCATGGTGTTCTTTCAGAAGCAGGCAAGGTGATTCCGGGATATGTGTCCGGAACATGACAGAAATCCTTACCCGCAGGCTACTTGGCCGGGGAGAGGTTGTCAATCTTTGGAGAGAGATCGAGAGTTCAATAACCTGTTTCCGTAGGGCGCGGACCCATGTGTCCGCCCGCCTGGTGAATTGCAACTATATTACACTTTTGATGGAACCAGTTAATTCTTCGAACTTCTGTTGGCAAACACGTCAACCCTGCGGGTGGCCACATGGGGCCACCCCTACGAGGAAGTCGGGATGTAAAATAATCAGACTGGAATCTATTTCACCGAACTCCCCACGAGATAGCGTTTCAACATCGCTTCATCGATTTCAACGCCTAAGCCGGGTTTGGTGGGGATGGCGATGCTGCCCGCTTTGATTTCGAAGCGTTCGGTGATGATGTCGTTTTCGAGGCTGTAGTAGGTGCAGTCGTTGGCCAATGGGAAATTGGGCGAGGAAGCCGCCATGTGCAGCATGGTGGCGGTGCGCAGGCCCAGATCGTGGGCGCAGTGGAAGATGCAGGGGACGTTGGCTGATGCGGCGACTTCGCCGATCAGTTTGACGGCCCAGATGCCGCCACACTGGTAGGTGTCGGGCAGCAGATAATCGGCGGCGTCCAGCTCTAAAATCTTGCGGACGTTTTCCATGGTGGTCACCGATTCGTTGAGTGCGAGCGGTGTTGTCGTCTGTTTTCTAATCGCCGCGGATTCCTCCAGCAGGGCTTTGTCCATGGGCTGTTCGAAGTATTGCAGATCGTAGGGTTCGAGATCTTTGGCCAGTTGCAGGGCGACTTCGGGGGAGTAGCCCATGTTCGGATCGATGCGGAGATGCAAACGGTCGCCTACCGCTTCCCTAATGGCGCGGACCATTGCCAGGTCTTCTTCGGGGTCACGACCGGCTTTCGTTTTCAATGTGGAGAAGCCCAGGCCGACGTAGTGCTTTGCGATCGCGGCGGCTTCTTCGGGACCGCGAATGCCCATGCAGCAGGTGACTTCGACACGCTCCCGATACAGGCCGCCCAGCAGACGATGCAGGGGCAAGCCCGCCTGTTTGCCGAGGATGTCCCAGCAGGCCATCTCGACCAGCGACTGGAGGTACGGTTCTTCCATGCCCCAGTCGGCGTACAGGGCGGCGATGTCGGTTGGATCTTTGCCGAGCAGGATCGGGCGGAAGTAGTTGGCTTCGGTGCCGGTGAAGCTGGTCGCATTCTGAAAGGCGAGCCGTTGTGGCGTTTCTCCCCAGCCGATGATGCCGGCGTCGGTCTGGATGCGGATCAACAGAGCGCCGGTAGAGGTGGAGAAAATATACCGGGACTGATACGGGGAGACCGGTGTCTGCAGCGGAACATCAACGAGAAACGTATCGACGCCAGTGATTTTCATGGGGGCTCTCCGGGGAAGGTGGGCTCGATCGCAGAGAAAATAATGCTACCAGTTCATTCCATGAGGGGCAAGCAGGTCTCTGTTTCCTGAAGGGTTGTTGTGGTGTGTGCTGTGACTTACAGTAGGGGGTGTAAAAAAGCACGATTTACTTTCGAGGATGGGAATGAGCAATGATCCCTGAAATATTCAATCTGTTAACTCCGTTTGCGACTCCGCCGGGTGAGGAAATCTTTGAAAACCTGTTTCGCGGCCAGTCGTTTCGAGTGGAGCGGATTGTTTCGACCGGGCAGGCGACGCGGGAGGGGCAGTGGTATGATCAGCAGCATGCGGAGTGGGTGGTTTTGCTGTCGGGGTCGGCGGTACTGCGATTTGAGGGGGAAAACGAGGGGCGGACGCTGGTTCCCGGTGATGCGGTGAACATTCCCGCGAAGTGTCGGCATCGGGTGGATGCGACGCTGGCGGATCAGGAAAGCGTTTGGCTTGCAATCCACTATGAGCCTGTCGAGAATGGATAAATCGTACAACGGTTCCAGCAGAGAATTAGTTCAACATCGATTTCAGGAAAGAATATCAGACTGATGAAAAAGAATCCGGTCAAGGCGGCATTGCGTGCAGGAAAACCTCAGGTAGGAACATGGCTTTCGTCGGGGGATATCATGATGACCCGCCTGATGGCCCGCGTGGGGTTTCCGTGGCTCACAGTGGATATGGAACATTCGCCGATTGACTGGTCGCAGGCGGCACTCCTGTTCGGTGCGATTGCTGACGCGGGCTGTGTGCCTCTGTGCCGGGTTCCTCTGGGAAAATACGAATTGATCAAGCGGGCGCTTGACGCCGGGGCGCATGGTATTGTGGCTCCGATGATCAACACGGTCGAACAGGCGAAAGAGGTTATTGATGCGGTCAAGTATCCGCCGGAAGGGAACCGGTCGGTCGGAGGCGTTTTGCATGCGATGAATTTTGATGCCACCGCCGGCGACTATTATAAACACGCCAACGAGGAAATTCTGGTGATTCTGCAGACTGAGTCTCCTGAAGGTGTCGAGAACGCGGAAGAAATCTACAGCCTGCCGGGCGTGGATGGAATTTTCGTCGGTCCGAACGATCTGACGTTTCAGATGAGCAAAAAAACGGGCTTGCATCCTTCGCCCGATGAGCTCGAAGCAGAGTTGCAGAAAATTCTGGCGGTCGGCAAGAAAACGGGAACACCGGTGGGACTGCATGTGCAGACGATTGAAGCGGTCGAGCAGCGGATCTCCGAAGGCTGGCAGTTTATCGCGTGTGGTAGTGAAGTGAAATTCATGCTCAACGATGCCCAGCGGATTGTGAGTGGCTTGAACCTGAAAGCAGAAGCCGCCGACCTGGCGCGATATTAAATCGTGAACTGAATTCTAATTAATCAAAGAGGCCATGCGGAAACGTGCGGCCTCTTTTTTGTTTGGGCAGTGCAGCAAACCGCCTGTTATTCCGCGCCGATTTTGATGATAGTGCGTTCCTGGTGAGTACCTTCGAGGATGCTTTCGACGGTCTCCGGAATCTGATCGAGGGTGATGACTTTCGCGCGGGAATCGAGGTCGGGCAGTTTCCATTCGGTGGCGAGTTTCTGCCAGAGCGCGGTTCGTCTTTCGATGGGGTACCAGGCGGAGTCGATCCCATCGAGGGTGATGCCCCTCAAAATGAAGGGGAACACGGTGAGATTGAGTTCCGCTCCGCCGACATTTCCGCAGGCAGCGACACAGCCGTGGGGTTGAATCGATCGCACAAGGTGGCTTAACAGAAAACCGCCCACCGTATCGATGGCGGCGGGCCAATGTCCTTTGAGCAGTGGTTTGTCGGAAGTGAGATCGATGGCCAATCGGTCGATGACTTTGCTGGCACCGAGTTTGATCAGTCGCTCATGCAGCGCGTGCTTCCCTGAGACGGCGGTCACCTGAAAGCCGAGCCGACTGAGTAATGATACAGAGAACGAACCCACGCCTCCCGAAGCACCGGTGACGAGGATATTGCCTGCATCGGGGGTGATATGATGATGCAGGAGACTGTCCACGCACATGGCTGCGGTGAGACCGGCTGTGCCCAGGATCATGGATTCTTTTAACGTGAGACCGGCAGGCAGAGGCACAATCCATTCGGGCTGGACGCGAATGAATTCAGCCCAGCCGCCCCAGCGTTCGACGCCGAGTTCGTAACTGGTCACGACAACAGACTGGCCGACCGTGAATTGATCGGAGTCGGATTCAACGACAACGCCGGCGGCATCGATGCCGGGAACGTGAGGGAATTTTCGAACGACTCCCGGATGACCGCTGGCGGCCAGCGCGTCTTTATAATTGATCGAGGAATACACGACGCGGATGGTGACTGCGCCGGAAGGAAGGTTGTTATAAGGAACGGAAACGAGGTCGGCAGAGATTTCCTTCTCTTCGTTTTTATTGACTTGATAGCAGCGTAAAGACTCAGTCATGAGAGATCCGTTTATTGATTCAGAATGAAAATGAGTTCCAGTTACCAGAGACCGTCGGGCGATTCCATTTCGAGACAGCGCCAGCAATACCAGCTGGCCACGGTGCGATAAGGTTGCCAGCGTTCGGCAATTTCAATACAGGTCTGTTTGTCGGGGCGTGTTTTGAGCTGATAAATCTTCTGAATGCCATTCTGGATGCCCAGGTCATCGTGGGGAAAAACATCGGGTCTGCAGAGTCCGAACATCAAAAACATCTGGGCCGTCCATTTGCCGATGCCTTTGACCTGAATCAATTCGTCGGTGACCTCTTCATCGGAGAGCAGATGCATTTTATGCAAGCGGACATTGTTCTGCAGGACCATTTCTGCCAGATGATGCACATAGGTGGCTTTCTGACTGGAGAGCCCGACCGAGCGGAGTTCGTCGTGTGAGAGACGCATGATTTTTTCTGCAGTCGGCTGGCCTTTACCGGCGAGTGTGTGCAGGCGGAGATAAATGGTGCGTGCCGCCGAGGTGGAAATCTGTTGTGACACAATGGAACGCAGCAGCAGTGCAAAACGATAGCGATGCGGTTTGAGCGGGCAGGGGCCGACCGTATCGATGACGTGCTTGAGACGTGGATCTGCTTTTCTCAGCTGTTGTGACGCTTTGAGGAATGCGGCGGCGTGGTCGTTCATTGTAAATTACCCGCGGGCGTGTGCGTGGCTAAATCGGCAATCATATCGTGTGTGGCGGCTTCGATGGCTTGTTCCCATGCTTCGGGCGCGAATTTTTCCGAGTAGGGGGCTTTGCGGATGGCGAAGTTAATGCCGCGCGAACTGTTGATAATGGCGCCCAGTCCCTGTGCATCGAAGGCACCTGCAACATCGCCGGCACCGGCGCCCTGGCTGCCATAACCGGGGACGAGCAGAGGCGTATGGGGCATGAGTGCGCGGAGCTGGTTGAGTTCTTCAGGATAGGTCGCGCCGACGACGGCCCCGATGGAACCGTAGTTGCCCGCGCCTTTGGTTTTCAACGCGAGTTCCTCGACGGCGGCGGCCACACATTCGTAGAGACTGGTGCCCTCGGTTTTGCGATCCTGAAAGGTGCCTGCGCCGGGGTTGCTGGTCCGGACCAGAACATAGATGCCGGCGCCACGTTCGATGGCGACATTCACGAAGGGGTCCAGCGTGTCGCTGCCAAGATAGGGATTCACGGTCAGGCAGTCGGCGGCCCAGATTGCGCTGTCGGGGTTTTCGCCGGCGAGGTAACCGCGGGCGTAAGCCTCAGCGGTGGAACCGATGTCGCCTCGTTTGGCGTCACAGATGACGACGAGTCCCGCGTCGCGTGCTTTTTTGATGACACTCTGCAGGGCGGCACAACCGGCGGGCCCCCATTCTTCGAAGAAAGCGGCCTGCGGTTTGACGGCGGGGACCAGTGGCGCGACGACATCGATGATGCGGAAACAGAATTCTTCAAAGGCGGCTGCGACGATGTCCGCTTTGTTGGAAAACCGGGATTCGGCGGCGGTGACGATTTCCGCAGGAAGCCAGTCAAAACGGGGATCAAGGCCGACCAGGGCGGGCGTTTTCTTCTTCTGGATGGCGGAATTCAAACGATCGGAAAAGTGGTGCATCTGGTAACTGCTTTCAGTATTTCGAGTTAAGCATCAACGTTCTTTGTGATGGCCGTAAGTTTCAGTCATGAATCATACAAAGTTGAGCCGACAATGGAATCATACCGGTTTTTGAATTCGGGATGTGATTGAGGGTTTTCCCTTATGCATCAGCGACGAATACGTTCGTTTCAACTGTATAGCAGAAGGTATCTCTCGTTGACAAAAAACGGAATGCCTGCGATGCTCGCGGCGTTAAGCGGTTCGCTTCTCTTTGGATTCATGGAAGAGTCATCAAAAATGGTGGAAAAAACGCTAGAAGTAGTCAGCCCTTATCACTTTAGTGAACAACGCGCCGCATATGACGCGGGAATTGCCCGGATGCGTCATTCCCACTATATGGATTACCCCAGGCACGTGCACCTGGAGACATTGGCCCGGTGTAATGCGAGCTGTAATTTCTGCCCGTATCCGAACCTGAACCGCAAACACACCAAAATGAGTGATGAACTCATTGATAAGATATTGAATGAACTGACCGAGCTTCCCCGTGAAATGAATTTCCAGATTTCGCCGTTTAAGGTGAGCGAACCATTTCTGGATACGCGCCTGTTTCAGACTCTGGGAAAGATTAATGATTTACTGCCGCAGGCGAAGATTACTTTGACTTCGAATGCCTCGGCGATTACGGAAGACAAGCTGGAATCGCTGCAGGAAATCAAGAACATCAGTTATCTCTGGATTTCCTTCAATGACCATCGCGAGGAAGAGTACGAGCGCGTAATGGGGTTGAATTATCAGCGAACCCGACAGCGTCTGGAAATGATCCACGATGCGTTTTCCGAAGGAGATATTTATTTTCCCGTGGTATTGTCACGCGTTGGTGATGGTACATTAGCAGATGGAGAATTCAGGGAATGGGCGGGCATCAATTATCCTCTATTCAAAGCAAGTGTTTTTCCCCGCATGGAATGGATGGGGCAGGTCGAGGGGTTAAATGTTTTCGAGGTTCCGAATATGGGCTGCGAACGCTGGTTTGAGCTTTCGATTACTGCGACGGGGGAAGTGGCCCACTGTTGTGCCGACGGTCAGGCGGAATTTCCGATTGGCAATGTGAACGACCAGCATGTGCTCGAAATTTATAATTCTCCCGAATATCGCAAACTCCGCGAAGCGACCGTTTCACGTTTGAGTGTGCACCCCTGTAATAAATGCACTTTCATGTGATGCAGAGGATGGGAGAGAACGACTCTTGTTTCTCTCTGTGTTGCTTCACGTTTTCTTTTGGATGTCTTCACACAGGCACTGTTGGGCGAGTATTTACGCCGCACACATGGCATGCGGTATTATTAAATGAGGCTTGCAGGGTACACGAAATTGAGCGGCACGGCGCTAGCCGTTTGTGTGTCTGGGTCGCAATTGCAAAAACGGTGGCTAGCGCCATTCCGCTCAGTCAGTTGCTGGTTGTTTGAGGTAGGGCTTCAGGTCAGGAACCTGAGTCGGGATTTCTTCGGCGACGAGGCGGGAGATTTCGCGTGCGCCTTTTCCGGAGAAGTGAGTCCGGTCTGTTTCACTGGGGCTGAAGTCGGCACTTTTTTCGTCGCCCAGCCGGTTGAACAGCGCAACACTTTTCTGGTGCAGATCAATGACAGGTACGTTTTTCTCGCGACCGACTTTGAGCATGGCGTCCGCATACGGTCGCAGGGTCGTCAAGATGGTGCCGTTTTGAAAACGTCTGCGCGTCATGGGAGTGACCAGCACCGGATTGATGTTGGCAGCGCGGGCTTCGTCGATGTATTGGCGCAGATACTCTTGAAAATCGGTCGAGGGATCTGTCGTGCGGTCGCCTTTGCCGGGGCAGTCGTTGTGACCAAATTGAATGAACAGGTAGTCTGCTTTTTCTGCGACGGCTTTTTTCCAGCGGCCTTCTTTGATGAAACTTTTCGAGCTGCGACCTGATGCGGCGTGATTGAGGATAGTGACATTGTCGTTAAAAAATTCGCCGAACACCTGGCCCCAGCCGGTCAGGTCCGGGCGGTCTTTGGGAGGCTTGTTGTATGTGGCGACGGTGGAATCACCAATCAACAGAATGCGGATTGGTGGTTCGTTCGCGAATGTCGCGGCTGAAGAGAAAGGCAGGCAGGAAAACAGAACCGCAAAAACAATGCAGATGCGCGTGGGAGACGGTTTCATAAAAGCGGTTTCCTGTCTGACTAGTGTTCGGTGTTACTGAAGTTGTGGTGAGAACGGAGTTTCTTTTGATGATTTTTCAGTTTAAAGTGATCCGATCCGCTTGAAAAGTGTGTTGACATCAGAGAAAAGATGATTAAAATGGATATTAATGTCCGATATAGGGTTTGTTCCCTGCCTTTTCCAGCAGATTGCAGTATTGTTTGATAGTGCTTTTGTTTCCCGCCTTGATTTCAGAGTGTAAGACCTATGCACGCCGATTCGATGAGAGTTGCGATGAACGGTATCCGGTTGATTGG
>NZ_CALFPF010000343.1 GCF_937919775.1 uncultured Gimesia sp. | reverse complement strand
TGTCTAATTCGGTGATTCGTTTCAGGAGTAATCATCGCCGGAAACCTGAAAAAACTCTCTCACTTGCTTATGGGTTTCGATTTGCGAGATCCTTTTTTCAAGAGAGATTGCAGGCTTGTTCTTTAACAAATAGGGTCGCGCGGCTGCAGGAAGCTGGTTCGCCGAATTATATTCTCAAGAAGTTTTAGTGAGGAGAAGACCGTTGGGTATTTCAGCTACAGTTCCTTTTTCGGCACAAGAAGCAAACAGACTTTCAGTCGATGCTATTGAGGAGATGAGGCTGCGCACCTGGGCTAGAAGGAACTACATTGAGGAATCGCAGCGCGACAATCTCTGGCACCCTGTCATTTTAGACGAAATGCTTCGAATCGATCAGGAATAGTTCCGTTGGTTGGGGGGCGCCTGGCTAATATTCTCTCAATATCGGCAGAATCTCTGTCTGGCGTTTCCCGGCAGTGACATGGACTTTTTTATGTTCATCCACAAACACATTCACTTCGCTTCGCACTCCAAATTCAGGCAGATAAATTCCCGGCTCAATCGAGAAACAGGTTCGTGGTAGGACGAGCCGTTCCTCGTGCGTTTCAAGATTGTCCATATTGGCGCCGTTGCCGTGTGTTTCCTGCCCAATACTGTGGCCGGTCCGATGGACAAAATATGATCCATAACCGGCTTGCTCGATAACATCCCTGCAAGCCTGGTCCACTTCCCAGCCTTGAATGGATGTGCCTGACTGGAATGCTTGTTCCACCAGCGAGATTCCCGCGTCCCGAGCTTCAGCAACTATTTGAAAAATCCTGGAATAGCTCTCGGGAACGTGTTGACCCACAAAACCGACGCGCGTCATATCACTGTAAACAGCGCGGGGGACATCCAGTTTGGCCCACAAATCAACCAGTACGAAGTCCCCCTCTCGAATTGCGGTATCGGAGCCGGTCCCAGTTTCGTAATGAGGATCGCCGCTATGCGTTTCCCTTGCAACAATCGGAGGATGATAGGTTGTCAATCCAGACTGTTTGAAGTGCTGCATAATCACATCGGAAACCGCTGTTTCTTCAATACTCCCCTGCTCTCTAATCTGAGCAGCGATAAATGACCAGGCGATCTCAAAAGCTTTGTCAGTTTCGATACCGGCTTTCTGATGTAATTCCCATTGTTCTGCATCCCAGACCGCTTCAAAGAGCTGGACCAAATCTCCTGAGGAGACAATAGACTCAACCGACTCACGAACCAGTTCCACAGTACCGGCATCAACGCGAGAAATATAAGGGTTGGAATTCCGCGGAGAATATTCCATCGCGATCCTCTTTGCTGCACGGAGAATTGATGCAATACCGGCCTCCAGTTCCTGCCATTTCAGATAGACGATTTTCTCTCCGGGCAGATGGTCGAGAGCCTCTGATTCAATTCGGTGGACCAGTTTTACAGGCTGTCCTGACTGGGGAACAAAATAGAAAAATCGCCGTGACCCCATCGCTTCTTGCGGGATATCGAGGATTCTCCTGGTCAGTACATTATTCCCTCGAAAATCATAGAACAACCAGCCATCCAGCGAGAATTGTTCCAACGCCGTTTGTATATTTGAGAGTTCGAACATATGAAGAATGCCTGAAATATGAAGGAATTTGATGAACGGATCAGGAGAAATCGCTGTTAATCATATCAATGTAAGGCGTTAGAATTGTAAATACAAGAAGCGCGGGACAGAACAATCTTGCAAATCGCGTGTCCTTCCAGGAAAAACGCACTGATTCAATGAACTTTCAGTTGCGAATACTTGATCCTGTCTGGACAATAAACACTTGTTATTATAGATCTTGAATCCTGAAGCAAAATCAACAGATTTTACCTGAAACTGAGGAGAAACGACGATTTCTACTGTATCGACTGAAATAGCTTTCCAGAAATGCATTTCACCCGCTTGTGAGGCAACCTATTCGTTAGATGAAGTTCTAACGAGTTGCCCGAAATGTGGCGAACTGCTGGATGTTTCCTATCAGTGGGATCAGGTTCCGGTTCCTCAGTCGTTACGCGAATTTGAAAAACGCTGGAGTAACCGGAACTGCCCAATTGATTTCAGCGGGGTCTGGCGATTTCGTGAATTGTTACCTTTCGCCCGGGACAATCAGATCATTACGATCGGCGAGGGGCAAACGATGCTGAAAGCATCACCGTCCGTCGCACGGTATGCCGGCTTGAAGGATGATAGCCTCTATCTGCAGTATGAGGGACTGAACCCCTCCGGCAGCTTTAAAGATAATGGTATGACGGCTGCATCCACGCATGCGGTCATGGTGGGAGCCAAAGTTGCTGCGTGTGCCTCCACAGGCAATACCAGTGCGTCGCTGGCAATCTATTCCAGTGTGGCGCAAAAATTTAAAGTGGTTGTGTTTGTGGGCAGTGGAAAAATTGCGTTTGGAAAATTATCGCAGGCACTCGACTACGGCGCAAAAACGATTCAGATTCAGGGGGACTTTGATGACGCTCTGGCGCGCGTTCGTGAAGTCTGTCAACAGGAAGGGATTTACCTGTGCAACAGTGTGAATCCATTTCGGCTGGAAGGCCAGAAATCGATCATGTTCCGCGTCCTGGAAAGTCTGAACTGGGAAGTTCCGGATTGGATTGTGGTTCCAGGCGGAAATCTGGGGAATTCCAGCGCGTTCGGGAAAGCATTCATGGAACTAAAAGCGCTCGGGCTCATTGAGCGGATTCCCCGTCTGGCGATTATCAATGCGCAGGGAGCCAACACGCTTTATCAGCTTTACGAAGAGCATGGTCTGCGTTGGAATGGTGGTCACTATGATCGTCCTGCTTCTATCGATTTCTTTTCTCAAATGGATAAAGAAAATCGACGAGCCTCAACCCTGGCCAGTGCGATTGAAATCAACCGACCGGTTAATTTTTCCAAATCATTGAGAGCGCTTGATGTATGTGATGGTGTTGTAAGAGAAGTCAGCGATCAGGAGATTCTTGATGCAAAAGCACAGATTGGGGCGGGAGGATTTGGTTGTGAGCCAGCCAGTGCAGCCAGTGTTGCCGGGGCCAAATTACTTAAAAGCGAAGGAGTAATTGCCTCCAGTGATCGCGTCGTTTGTATTCTAACCGGGCACCAGCTAAAAGACCCCAATGCAACAGTTGCCTACCATTCTGCAACTAATGAACATATGGATGAAAAGCTGATAAGCCACGGAGTCAACGAAGCTCCTTTTTCGAACGGACCTATTGTCGTCGAGAACGATTTAGATAAAATAATAGAAGTGATTCGATCTTTTTGATCATGCTGATGGTATTGTTTTTGCTGTTGTAAATCACTAATGCTCAATACGTCGCTGTGTTTCAGGCTCAGAAATAACTTTGTATAGATATTGTCAGCGGTATGGATTGAGGTAAGGGACACGGAATGAGTACACCCTTTGAAGAATTGGAATATTTAGCTGATTTTCTCCCTGACGAAGGAGAGTCGGTTCTTGTTTCGCGCAGTCAAGGTGAATTGGTCTGTGAAAATTTTCAGAAAGATCGTTCACTTGATGAGATGGCGAGCCCGGAATTCTATGGTCACCTGGTTCATGCCAATGAGAGACTGAATTCATTAGTTGCCCGCCCTGTCTGGATCGCGACGCTTGTCTGGTTCTGGGTTTGTGTATTGATGCATGAAAGTCTTGAACTGGGATGGGGTGGCTGGTATCTGGATCTTGGTCTTGGTCTGGTAGCAATAGCTGCCAGCTATGCGGCGATTCGTCTCCGCCAGGATCGTTATTTCAAACAGGAAGTGCGTCCGACACTCAACCGGCAGATGTATGGAAGTAACTTGAGTAAATATGCGCTGGTTGGTGTGATCAGACAACGTCCCGAATTGCGAACATTGCTTAATACGCTTTCGCGTTCATTACATTAAAGCGGTTGGTCGAAATTGCGAGTAGCGTCAATCGATCACTGATATTCAAGCACGCCTTGTACATAAATGTCCGAATCCAGAATTTGGATCTGGTACTCAGCCATATTCTGGAATTGTGGAATCAGATCCAGTCCCTGCCCTGCGATGGGAGTGATCGCTGTTTTGCCCCCTACGATCTTCGGTGCAATGAAGACGTGGACTTCATCAATCAGCTGTTCATCAAAACAAGTGCCGAGCAAGCTGCCGCCTCCTTCGATGAGTATGTTCGTCATCTCTTTGCGACTTAGTTCCTGCAGGCACTGCTTGAGATCAGGGTGCCTGGTCTCGGTTTGCGGTGAACTCTGAAACAGCAAAACTTCAACACCGGCCTGTTCAAGTTGTTTGATATTCTGGGGAGGTGCCGATTCGTGTGCGATCACTATGATAGGCGCATCGCTAATTGATTGAACCAGTTTTGACTGGCAGGAGAGGACCGCCTGTGAATCAACGATGATTCGAGCCGGCGTTCTCGCTCCCGCTGGTCGAACCGTTAGCAGCGGGTTGTCTTTTTCCGCCGTCTGATGACCGACCATAATGGCGTCCATGCGGCCGCGAAGCTGGTGTACGATCTCGCGGGAACGTTCATTTGAAATCCACTGTGAATGCCCGGTTTTTGTGGCGATTTTTCCATCCAGCGTCATTGCCCACTTGGCGTGTACCCAGGGAAGACCTTGCGTGACGCGTTTTACAAAAGGCCGCACCAGTGTTTGTGCTGCAGATTCCAGCAGTCCGACTTCTACTTCAATTCCCGCCTGTTGCAGCTCAGCAATTCCACCTCCGTCAACGTGAGGCGCAGGATCTCGCATGGCAATCACAACTTTTTTGACACCGGCTTGAATTAAGGCTTGCGAGCAGGGTCCCGTTTTCCCCTGGTGGCAGCAGGGTTCCAGGGTCACATAAACAGTGGCTCCTCGTGCTCGATTTCCCGCCATCGTTAAGGCTTGGATCTCAGCGTGGGGGCCGCCATACTGTTGATGGTATCCCTCGCCGATCAGTTGCAGGTCCTCATCAACAATCACCGAGCCGACTGCAGGATTCGGTTCAACAGACCCTGTCCCCAGACGGGCCAGCTCAAGGGCACGTTGCATCACCGCTTCGGGACTGGAAAACTGCCTGATGGTATCCACTGACTGATCTGCTTTCCTGCACGACGAGGATCTGACATGATCACTCTTTTAAGAGGAGTGAGTTCAAAACAGGGCTTAGTCATATATGATTACGATTGACCTGGTAACCAGAGTTTCTGCCCCGAATCGGAAGGAGCATCTGTTGCGATTTCGCCCGGAGACCAAATACCTTCGTTTGTTGTATTACCCGGAATACCTCCCGGATCCAAAAAAGTAGATTCTCTCATCCAAGGCACATCCAGTTCGAATGCCTGAGCGAATGCTTTTAGATATTCTTTAATTTGCGGGGTCTTTTTGCCATATTGGTCCCAGATTTGTTTCATGAAATCGGAAAGCCCTGGATCTGTGGTATCTTCCAATCGGAATGAAAGCTCGCGCATTTTCCATTGCAGTTCGCTCTCAAATGCATTGGCCGATTGCGATCTCGCGTTTTCCTGACCTTTACGGATCCAGGTAAGCATTTCTTCCCGCTGATTACGTTTATGGCAAATTTCCGTTAATGTGGAATAAACGCGATCCAGATCGACTTCCTTTTTACATTCTTCACGATCCAGGATTTCGATTAACACTTCATACAGAAAGCGAGGATGGCGGATGAGCAAAGCGCGGTTGAAAATATACATCAACTGTGGGTCGTTGAGCTCTTTAACTGGAATTCTGTTTTGAGCCATGGAAGAGCAGGTGTTGAAGTGCGACGATTCTGAAATTGGAAGAGCGGGAAGCTCCGAAATATTGAGTTTCGGGTCGAGTTCGTCGAATTTCAGAAAGTGACCTAATGCAAGTGATTGGGCGTCGAGCACGTAAGCAGCAGCTGTTAAAGCGACTTTCAGATCGTCATCGTTGGCGGCTTCCTGAGGAGTTTTTCCACCCAACCCGGCTAGTTTTGTATTTGTCCAGGATTCAGAAAGAAGCTGCTTCCATTTTTGTGCTTCCATTTCTCTGCGTTTGATAATCGGCATTTTCTGTGGAAAATTCCACCGGAAAAAGAGAGGCCATTGCTCTGACGGAATGGGGGATAGTGGATTACTCGAGACAGCGCTTTCTCGATCCAAAAGCTTTAAACCACAGTCTTGTTTCCCTTGTTCACCCAAGGCTTCGTCAAACAGTTTTTCTGCTAATGTGAGCTGATCACCTTCATAAGCATGCAATCGGACGATTGCCTGTTGTCCCAGTTGCTTGTCAGCATCAAAAACATCGATATCGCCAATCACAACAGGAACATTATCGAGAGTGATATTTTCCCCTTTTGACTCAAGATCAATGGGAGTATTTACAATTTGAAAATAGGCAACGGGAGTATTTTCATCCAGATCATGTTCGTGCTCTGGTGGTACATTTCCGCGCATCATCTGGTCATGCTGTTCCAATATTGTCAGGAACCTGGAAAGGGATTCAACTTCATAAACTTTTTCAATCGAATTCACTACTTCGCTAGTGTTATTCAGATTGAGTAGCTGAGCCAGCGTTTCCAGTTCAACCGCTTCCGCAAAATCATTTTCTAATTTCGCAGCATTGTGAAACAATTCAGCTGATAGAATTTCATCTGTGGCCCAGGCATAACAAAAAGCGGCATTTTTCCACAAAGTGACCTGTTCTGTCGCTTCCGCAATTTGTTTGAACAATCCGGCGGCCAAACGATAACAACCCAGGTTCGCAAGTCGTTGCGCTTTTTCAAACATTGTCTGATGTTCGGCATTATCAATGGGGCATCGCTCCAAGACGTGCACGCCGCGGAACTGGTAAGGAATTTGATCATCACCGTCAAATTCCAAAAGGTTCATAAACAGATTTTGTTGATATTCCTGAGAGGCGACTCGCATTGCCAGTGCAAAATGTTCACGCGCTGCCAAAAAATAACCGCGCATCTGAAGTGCGATCGCAATACTGATGGCCAAAGGCGTTGCCAGGCTGATATCGACCGCAGCACATTTTTGTAAAGCTGTGTAAATGGCTTTTTGCGATTTTTTATAGCCGTGAGCGAGAAATGTAGAGGTAGCCAGCAACGAATGGGCGGCTGGATGATCGGGGTCGAATTCCAGGCATTGTTCCAGCGGTTTGATTGCGTCATCAAACCGTCTTTCCGCCATTAAAATCTGAGCCTCTGTAATATAACTCAAAGGTTGTTCAGGATGATTCTTTTTGAGTCGATCCAGCAGTTGCAATGCAGTCGCGGTCTGGTGGGTTTCATGCAGGTGTGAAATTTTGCTGATTTCATCGCCGACCGAATGGCAGCAAAATTTGTATTTTTTTCCGCTATTGCAGGGGCAAGGATCGTACGAA
>NZ_CALFPF010000342.1 GCF_937919775.1 uncultured Gimesia sp. | reverse complement strand
GGGGTCTGTTAGTCTGTTCATGATTATTTGCCCCTGAAAAGACAAAGTTGAAGCAAAAATTCTTAAAAAGTCACCTTAATCAGACTGTAATCCCGTCATTTGGGTATCGGCATATCAATCATAATCAGTACAGCTATTTCCTTGGAGGGATTTACTTTGTCCCTAAATTGGATAATTGCCACTTTTTTTACCGCAGAGAAATGAGCACACACTATTAATTAGAATGGTTTCTGTCCACCGGAGTTACCCCAGCCGAAAACGCAAATCGGCTGGGTGAACTTAAAAGGTCACTGGTTAACAACAAATAGAAAAAACTTTATAGTATTTGGAATCTGGAACAATGGTAGACGCCTTGAAAAACCCACCGGTTCGATCGTCATTTTGTGATGACGAAGATTTTCTCGAGTTGATTGAGATGTTCGTCGACGGAATTGAAGAGAAAAAAACGATTCTGAGACAGGCTTCCGCTTCTGAACATGTTGAGGAGCTCAAAGTGTTAGCCCACCAGTTAAAAGGTGCCAGTGCCGGTTACGGGTTTGAAGAACTTTCGCAGATCGCGGCCGAATTAGAGATCGCCTGTAAAGCGGAAGATCATTCAGAGATTGAACAACACAAGGAAATCATGTTAAACCATCTGGACCGGATTGTTGTTTGATGGAATTAACCTGAGATCTTCCTGCCAGAGTTCCCGTTCAAACAGGCGGCTTGTCCTGATTTCCCAGCCGATCGACCGATCGGGAGAGGGCTGCCATTCTGGTGATGAGTGCGATGGCTTTTTGTCGCCCTGGTTGCCCCATTCCTGCTCGATCGAACAAGACCGATGTCTTTCGATGGCTTTTAAAAGCGGGCTGCACTTCGTCTACTTCCGTACAAATGGATTTCCATTCCGATTTGAGAGGGTCCGGCAGCAATTGGGGGACGCGATCTGCTAACTCCAGTATTTTTTCAGAGAAGTCGAGCAGCATGTGTCTGGCATCGTAATCTGCTGCCTGGAATTGCCTTACGATATTTGACAAGGCTAACTGAAACTCTTCGATCTTCATGTGGCACCGGCTTTTGAATCAAAATCTCATTTGTGATAGAGATGCAGGATTTTTGCTGAGTTTACTCTCTCAACAGGTTAAGATCAGGTCATAGACGGTTGAATTTTCAGGGTTCTTATTGACCTGAACTGTCAATTCTTAGTAAATATGAGTTACTGATACTAAATCTTGTCATTCTATTTGAGCCTGCAGGCTGAATTCAATTGATCAGTCTGGCGGTGATTTTCATCTTGAATAGAAACCAATCATAACAAAAGTTGATTTCACGGGGAGTCTTTCATGTCCAGGTTAAACCAGGCCGTTATTGGTTTGCTTCTGATTGCTGCGGGTTATGTTCTGGGGGCTTCTCAGAGTTTTCAGAGCCCCACATTACACGCGCAGCAAAATTCAGGGACTCCCACCGAGGAGACCGAAGACAAAATTAAGCGTGGTGTGAAACAGTTGATCGAGGCGCAATCGTCACTGGAACAGGAGAATTTCATGCGGCCGGCTACCAAAGGGCTGAATGCATTTGCTGTTTCCTGTGGCGGAGTCAATGCGCTGGATGATCTCGAAGCCGGTAATGGCGTTGATCCGGAAACCTTTGCGGGTTTGTACGCAGGTCTGGCCAAGCCGGATGTGGCTGCTCAACTGGGCCGCGATGATCAGGGAAGAATCACGTACAAGAACAAAATCGTGCGTATGTATCCTGTCTCCCGGTTGAAAAAGCTGTTTGCCACCCGTCTGAAATATTCGGGCGAAAATCAGGATGACGCTGCCAGTTTTTAAAAGAGCCTGACGGTTCATTTCACCGTTGTTTGCGAAGCAGACTCTGCCAGGCGGTGAACTGGCTGGATGGGGAGCTTGAAGTCGCACTGGGCTGCCAGCCAGGTCTGTTGCTCTGTTTTTACGAGGGCTTTGAAATTCAAACAGGCTGCTCCTGCCTGTTTTTGAAGCGTTTTGCGGGGAATACGAACCAGATATTCGGTCACTTGGATTTCGTTGACCTGTTGTGTGCCGCTACAAGACAGTTCCAGCGTTCCCGCCTGTGGTGTCAGCGATGAACTCAGCTCGCTGGTTTGAAATTGCCGCGGTTGCCGCTCTGCACGCGCGAGATACGCGCCGCCATATTCCAGACTGATTGTTTCCACCATTGAATCAGCAGGATGCATGCAACTCAGACGGATTTCAATCGATTCTGAATTCTGAGTTTCTCTGGTATCTGAGGCGGTTTCGATGGCGGACAAACACAGCCGGTCTTTGTTTTGCGGAATTTTCAAAAGCGTTAATTGCATCTTCTGGAAGCCGTTGACCTTGATCGTGACGTGGCGGGTTTGCGGGTCATCTGTTTTGAGAC
>NZ_CALFPF010000341.1 GCF_937919775.1 uncultured Gimesia sp. | reverse complement strand
ACTGAGTAATACGATTCTCGCGGGGGAAAGAGCTTATCAGATCCCGGGAAATAAAATGAGTGCCGCCATGTTGTTTGCTGTGAGAGACAACCTGGGACAAGGGCCAACCTGTGCAAACTGTGGAACAAATACGGCAGCGAATCAGGGGCTGTTGAGCATCACCGGGACAACGCACTTCGGGATTAATCCCATATCGACCGCCGACCAGGCCAACGGAGGCTATAGCAGTTTGCATACGGGAGGCGCCCAGTTTTTGATGGGTGATGGCGGCGTTCGGTTCCTCAGTGAAAACATCGACAACAGCATTGCCAGCGGAGGCGTTGTCGACAGCACTTTTGAAAGACTGGCATCAATCCGGGATGGAGCCGTCATTGGTGAATTCTAGAACGCGGTCATCGAAACCGTATCGGTTCATCAACTGAAAGACGAGGGAGGCCCCTGCGGCCTGGGAACTGCTTTTTCAAGCCCGGATTCGGGCGAATTACATGGAATTTATGCGAGGATACATCTCGATGAGACTTTCTGTCATTTTAAAATTATCCATCATCGGTTTACTTGTCAGCCTCATTTCCGGATGCGGTGGCAGCAGTGACACTCCCCCTCTGGGTACAGTCTCAGGAGTGGTGACTTTGGATGAAAAACCTCTGGCAAACGCTCAGGTCACTTTTCAACCCGCTGGAGGCCGGGCCTCAGTCGGAGAAACCGACAGCGAGGGTAAGTATACTCTGTCTTACACAGGGGCCGCCGCAGGAGCGCTGATCGGTCCACATCAGGTGGTGATTATTTCAGCCGTCGAAGCATTTTCGGATGAATCGGGTGAGGGAAAAGACCGGGCGGCCCGCCCTGAAATCCTGCCTGCCAAATATAATTCGAAGACCACACTGAAAGCAGAAGTCAAAGCGGGTTCAAACACGATTGATTTTCCACTAACGTCAAAATAATGGTACAGCCGTCTCAGGTCTGAAACTCTTCCGCTCCAACAGGCGAGCAGAACAACCATGAAAACAACAGACCCCTGAGTCTTGTGACGGGGGTCATTTTCGGGGACAGGACAAGCCCTGATGGATGATGAACATACCAGCCTAGAGGCACACGATTCATAAATTTATTCTTCAGGCCAGTTCCATTGCTCGTCGAAGTAACCGGAACGCAGCACGTTCTCCTCGAGTGGAGTTGAATCTGTATGGGACGGGTCGATTTGCAGCACAGCCCAGTCACCCCAGCGCGGGAAGAGCAGGTAATTGAATTTCGCCAACTCAGCTTCTCGAAAGGTGTGGCCGCTGTTGAGTACCACGTAACGACCATTCGCACCAGAGAGTGGGTTCGGCGCGATCAATGCGGGAACGTGATTGCCCGCGGGGTAATCTTGATTGCCAAGCCGGAGCATTTTTCTTGACCATTCCAGAGGAAGATCAGGCAAGACTTTCGCGATATAACTGTTACTCCCCGGATCGCCAAAGAGGATCAGATTTCGGGTTCGAATATCTTCTTCCGTCACGTCCGTGTCGTTTTTGATGGGAAGTTCACCGCGAAAATAGTGTCGCCACTCGTCGGCGAATCGCTTCAGACTGGCAGTGGAATAAGCATGAACGGCAGCGTTCCACGGTTGCCCTGTTCCACGTACACAAAGAAACGATGACGAAAACGCATCGTCAATCGGCCCCTGCAAACCGGGTCGTTTGCCTGTGAGCGGCGATTTTTCAATGCTGTCCGCAATCGACCAGATGTTGTCCCGGCGTTCGACCACAAGCTTTCGGGATGGTGCGGTACTTGCCGGCGACAGTGAAAGTTCTGTGGTACCGATCCGCAGTGTCTGCAGTACTTTCGGCAGATGCGATATATCGATCGCGAAGCGTGTGATATTTTGCAGTTCCGTAATTTCAATCTTATCATCACGCAAATGCACAGCGATCACAGCCTTCGCGTAATGTTGCTGTAAACCAAGCACTTCCAGCCAATGGCAGCGATTGTATTTGAGAGTCCAGGTGACAAAACGCAGTTGTTGTGGCTGCCTGTCAAGCCCCTTGGCGACATACAAGCTGATCCGCCGCATCTGCTCGGCATGGGTGACCGGGTCAATGACGTGCCCCGTGCCTGGCGAGATAAGATTGACCATCGTGAGGCCTTCCTGCTGCATTGCTTTCCCCATCAGCACGTGTGCCTGAAAAAAGACATCTTTGTCACCGATGCACGCGATGGCCGGCACGACACCGGCGTTGGCGGCGTAGTCGATGGAATCAAGCATATGCAGCCCCAGTTCCTGATGCGGCGGCAGTGGGCCCACTTTGACGAAGTTCTTCAGCGGCGTTTCCGAAAAATGATGCGTATCGACATAACCGCAGTAGGGTCCGAGTGCCACAAAATAATCCGGGTGTTTTAAACCAAGGTGCCATGTGCCGGAAGCCCCCATCGACATGCCACGCAGGACGATCCGGCGACGGTCGATGTTGTAGCGACGGCAGACGTCCTCAATGGCCTCGAACACGTCTGTCTCTCCGGCCCAGCGGTAACAGTTCTCCACACGACCCAGTGGATGCAGCTCGATGTATGGCTGATCGGGAGCCGTGGACGGTTTGTCGTTCCCTGCATCGAAACGTGCGATAAACCGTAATTCGCTCAGGCCGACGGGCCGTGTGCTACCGTGTAAAACAACGTCGAGCCGGATCGGCCGTGAGGGATCATAGTTCTCAGGTACAATCACGCCATACGGCTGCACCGAGTTGTCCACCGCCGAAACGTAGCCTAGTGCAAGCTTGCCCTTGCGGGTACTCCATGGTTTTTTGTTTTCGGTTAAAGCTTCGGTGCGCTGTTTCCCGCGTACAATTGCCTGTTTCATTAAAGCGATATCTCGCGGCGAAAACTCCTGGTCGTACTGCAGAGCCCACTTCAGACCCTTGGAGAAAATCGAGACATCCGCGAAGTCGCTTGCAGGTCGATCACGTAATGTTTTCAGTGAGTCCTGCAGCGTCTGCAGTTCTTGATCGAAGGTCTGTCGCTGTTCATTCGACAGAGGCAGGGAGCTCTGGCCAAGACTGAGCGCGCCCGGCCACGTGCAGAAAACAAGTGCCAGCAGCACACCCAAAACACGGCATCGCGGCATCATCACAGTCTCCGATCATTTGTGAATCAATTATTGACAATCAGTTATTAAGCGGGAATCAAAGCGAGATCTGATGTCGATCAACGCGGAATCCGAACGATATCCAGAGTTGACCTGAATCAAAAGTTTCTACATGAGTCGTCACACAGTCTCAATAAAACCTGTTATACCTTGAAGAGTTCGAGAACAACACGTTACAGGTGCGATTCGTAATGAAGCCTGCAAAGATAATCGATGCGGGAACCCTGCTGTTTTCACTGACATGTTGTATTTGCAACATGTGACGGCCTCTAATCAACAGGGAAGCGCGACCAATGAAAACAGCATGAAACGCTCATCGAAAAATCACAGGTGGCAGCCATTCTGAGCCAATCGCAGTATTGATTTCGGCCTGCTAAATGTTTCTAATGATCTGAACATAGTTAGACGAGACATCGCGGCGGTTCTGGAGTTGGGCTTTTACGCTGAGGTCCAGTCCGTCACAGTTCCCAGTTTGTTATCATAGCCAGTCTGTAATACTTAGAGCAGGAAAGCAAAACTGATGGTCTTCTCTCGGATATTTTTGGGCGGTCGTATCGCGTTGATCGTGGCTGCGATCATCCCATTTGCCTGCTCTCTCGCGACTGCTCAACCGCCACAGCCGGGCGAATACTCGCCTGTCAAGTACGAGGTCATCGAAGAACGCGACCGCGATGCACCCATGCGCGATGGCATTCAATTGAAGATTGATATCTTCCGTCCCAAGGCCGACGGTCGCTTTCCCGCCGTGTTGCAGCAAACGCCCTACAACAAAAACGGACAAGTGGCACGGGCAAAGAATTTCGCCGCGCGCGGTTATGTAGTGATCAACGTCGATTCACGTGGTCGATTTGAATCCGGAGGTGAGTGGGACCCGTTTTCGCCAAAACACAAAACCGACGGCTACGATCTGGTGCAGTGGATTGCTGCGCAGCCGTGGTGTAATGGCAGTGTGGGAACCTACGGGCTGTCGTACATGGGCTGGACGCAGTGGTGGACGGCTTCGCAGACGCCGCCGGCTTTAAAAGCCATCGTCCCCGAAGTCGCTCCGCCAGACAATTTTTATAATTGTCCGTATCAGAATGGGATCTTCGTCTGCTGGATGATCGACTGGGCAGGCTCGACGTCCGCCCGTCTGCCGCATAGTGCTGGCCCCGGTGCTTACGGCGGATTTGCCGTTAATCGCGAAAAAGCGTATGACAAACTCCCCTACATCAACTTCGATAAAACCCGCAATTACAAACCCAACGAGTGGTGGCGAAAATGGATTTTACAAAACACCGCCGATGGCGAATACTGGCGGGCCATTGCTTATCAGACCCCCGAGAATTATGCCAAAGTGAAAGTTCCATCATTGGCTGCTTCCGGATGGTTCGACGCGAACTTTCCCGGCACGCCGATGAACTATCTGGCAATGAAGCAATATGGCGGTTCGCCCGCCGCGCGTCACCCGCGGATCGTAATTGGTCCCTGGGAACATATTATTAACCGTCATCAAAAGGCGGCCGGCGTCGATTTTGGCGAGCAGGCGATCATCGACTGGGACGGATACGTGCTGCGCTGGTTCGATTATCACTTAAAGGGAATCGACAACGGCGTGCTGCAAGATCCCCCCGTGCACGTTTTCGTAATGGGCCGCAACAAGTGGCGCGCCGCTCAAGACTGGCCACTGCCGCAGACACAATACATCAAGTACTATCTGCGGAGCGACGGGAAAGCGAACTCTTCCGAAGGCGATGGTACTCTGAGTACGCAGCCTCCCGGCAAGGAACAGGCAGACCAGTATATTTACGACCCTCAAAACCCGACACCTTCGGCCCCCTTTACCAATGGCCATATTGACGGACCACGCGACATCAGCCAGTCCGCTGCGCGGAGTGATGTGCTGGTTTACGACACGCCCGAGTTGACCGAGGATGTCGAAGTGGTCGGCCCGATCACAGCCCGCCTGTTTGCTGCCACGAGTGCCCACGATACCGACTGGATGATTCGCCTGGTCGATGTATATCCTGACGGACGTAGCCTGTTCCTTGGTGAAGGCGTCATACGGGCCCGCCACCGCGATCCCGAACTTAATGGTGCATTCAACCCGCACAAGCTCAGCACGATTGAACCAGGTCAGCCATACGAATACAGGATTGACTTCTGGCGACCAACGGGAAATGTTTTCGCGCGCGGACACCGCATCCGCATCGAGATCTCCAGTAGCTACTATCCATACTACCTCCGAAATCCCAATACGGACGAAGACAATATCGGCCTCGCGACAAAGTTCCAGATTGCAAAGCAAAAAATCTTCCACGACGCGGCAAGGCCTTCGTATGTTGTCCTGCCCGTGATTCCCGCAGGTAAGTAAAGCACCAGACTAGCAGCTCTCGCCGAGGCGATTAAAAACCTGTCCGAAACCGTCATGACGATCACTGCGAAATGCGCCCCTGTTTTTTCCACTGCTTTAGATTCTTTCCTTGAATCTCGCTTTGCAATCACCCGTGCAGACCAATTTTGGGTCGCAAACACGTTCCATTTTCATGGTAGGTGAGATCCCAGATTTTCCCGCGCAGATCGCCGCGAACTTTGCCAATCCGGAATGATGTCTTCCGGTTCAGCGAACCCCGGTGCCACAAAATGCCATAAAAAGTACCACAAATGGGAAGCTCTGGAGCGGTCCAGATAAAACAAAAGCCGCTGAGTTATAGGCATACAACTCAACGGCTTTGATTATAAGCGGAGAGGGGGGGATTTGAACCCCCGGTACCTTGCGGCACGCCGGTTTTCAAAACCGGTGC
>NZ_CALFPF010000340.1 GCF_937919775.1 uncultured Gimesia sp. | reverse complement strand
GTAATTCTGTTTTTTTAATTTTCACGAAAACTAAGAGAAGAAGGATTTGCTTTAGAGCCGGCTAACCCAGATTCCCTGTTCAGAAAGGGTCTCGATATCATGGTACGCAGAATTGATCGTGACCAGCAACGGTTCGATAAAATCATCAAGGGGAAAGTTCGCCAGCAGCTCAGGAAATATATCAATCATGGCGAAATGATTGGTCGAAAAGGCCGGGAAACCGTCAGTATTCCCGTGCCTAATATTGAGATTCCCCATTTTCAGCACGGTGACAAAGGGAGTGGCGGCGTCGGCCAGGGGGAAGGCGAAGTCGGCCAACCCATCGGCCGCGGACAAGATGACGGCAACGGGCAGGGACAGGCCGGCAATGATCGGGGTCAGCATATTCGGGAAGTCGAACTAACCCTCGAAGAGCTGGCGGACATGCTCGGCGAAGCACTCGAGCTGCCACGCATCGAACCCAAGGGGGACGACTCCCTCACTTCAAAAAAAGACCGTTATACCTCAATCCGTCCCACCGGCCCGAATTCGTTACGGCATTTTAAACGGACTTACAAGCGGGCACTTCGGCGGATGATGTCGACGGATAATTACGATCCGGCGGACCCGTCTATTGTTCCGATGAAAGATGATGAACGCTTTCGAAGCTGGAAAACAGTTTCGGAACCGCACACCAATGCTGCTGTCATTTATATGATGGACGTTTCAGGATCCATGACTGACGTTCAGAAGGAAATCGTGCGCACGGAAGCCTTCTGGATCGATACCTGGCTGAAACGTCAATACAACGGCATCGAACGGCGTTATATTGTTCACGATGCTGTTGCTCATGAAGTGGATGAAGATACCTTCTACCGAACTCGCGAAAGTGGTGGAACGCGTATCTCATCCGCTTACCGGGCAGCCGACCATATTATTAAACGGGACTTCCCCCCTTCCATGTGGAACATTTACTGTTTCCAGTTTTCGGACGGAGATAACTGGGGCGAAGACAACTCAGATTGTATCGAAAATCTCAAACAGAATATTTTTCCGATCTGCAATCTCTTCTGCTACGGCCAGGTGAGAAGCCCTTACGGATCGGGAGATTTTATCAAGGAACTCAGAAAGGTAGAGGGAGAATATGACAATCTCATTCTCTCTGAAATCGATGACAAGGAGGCCATCTACGGTTCGATTAAAACGTTCCTGGGAACAGGGAAATAGAATAGTTGAAAGTGTGTTTTGCCGTCTGAAGTCAAACACAATTCACTTCTGATTGAGAAACGGAAATCGCTGACGGAGACTCGTAATGGTAGTAACAACGCATCGCCCTCTGCCTAAGGAATTGAGTGATATCCAGCAGGAGATGGAACAGCATGCGCTCGATTATGGTCTCGACTTCTTCAAAACAATCTTTGAAGTTCTGGATTATGAAGAGCTGAGCATGTTTGCCGCTTATGGCGGATTTCCGGTGCGCTATCCTCACTGGCGATTTGGTGCGCAGTATGATGAACTGATGAAAGGTTACTCGTACGGTTTGCAGAAAATCTACGAAATGGTGATCAATACCGATCCCTGTTATGCCTATCTGTTAAGCGCGAATGATATCACCGATCAGAAACTGGTCATCGCCCACGTGTATGGTCACTGCGACTTTTTCAAGAACAACGCCTGGTTTTCACACACGAATCGCAAGATGCTCGACCAGATGGCCAATCACGCCACGCGCGTGAACCGCCATGTCGACACCTACGGGTATGAAACGGTCGAGATGTTTATCGATACCTGCCTTTCCCTGGAAAGTCTGATCGACCCCTATCTGCCCCACATCAGGCGCAATTCGAAAACTGAGACAAAAGAAGAGACAAAACAACGAAACGTCGAAGAGAGTGAAAGTTCCGGAGGCCGGTTCCCTGCAAAGAATTACATGGACCGCTATATCAATCCGGAAGAGATCCTCGAAGAAGAGGCCAGCCAGAAACGGAAGAAAGCCCAGGAACTTGCCGATCAGTTAAAATTTCCGAAAGAACGCCTGCGCGACGTGCTGTATTTTTTGATTCAGAATGCACCGCTGGAAGACTGGCAGCGCGACATACTTTCCATCATCCGGGATGAGGCCTACTACTTTGCACCGCAGGGGCAGACCAAGATCATGAACGAAGGCTGGGCCAGTTTCTGGCACTCCACAATCATGACGAGACACGGTTTGACGGATGAAGGCTTGATCAATTACGCCGACCATCACAGCGGCACAATGGCCACCAGCCCGAACCGGCTGAACCCGTACAAGCTGGGGATCGAACTGCTGAAGGATATTGAAGAACGCTGGAACAAAGGTCAGTTCGGACCCGAATATGATAATTGCCCCGATATGTTTGAGAAAGAGCACTGGGACAAGGATCTCGGACTGGGCAGAGAGAAAATATTTGAAGTACGCCGGATTCACAATGACGTCACGTTTATCGACACGTTTCTGACTCCTGAATTCTGTTATAAAAATCAGATGTTTTCGTTCGCGTATAACGATTCCAATAAAACCTACGAAATTCAGTCACGAGAATTTCAACAGATCAAGCGTCAATTGTTGAACAGCCTGAGTAACCACGGGCGGCCTGTGATTTATGTTCAGGATGCCAACTATAAAAACCGCGGCGAACTTTATCTGGAACACGAATATCTGGGCGTCGAACTCAAACTCGATTACGCTCAGGATACACTGGTCAATCTGCACAGCATCTGGAAAAGACCCGTAAATATTGAAACCGTCGTGGATGACAGACCGACGATCCTGAGTTATGACGGTAAGAAACATTTCACAAACTCAAAAGAGAAAAAATAAGATCCTCGTCAGGAGGATGGAATCATGAGTGTATTAAATCAATTAAATCACGAACTGACTCAGTTAACGGGATATCATTCTGCACAGCCCAGAACCGTAACCCTGGCTGCGAAAGGCAAGATCGAAGTCATGATCGATTTTACTTCGGTCGATACCATGAGCTGTTCGTTTCAGGAAATTCGGGTCAACGTGCCTTCACTGGCACAGGCGGCGTTTGACAAGCTGAAAGAATGGGGGCAGAAACTGTGTCAGAAAGTGACCTATCTGTTGGAGAACATCGGACCTCTCGAATACGACGAAGATGCAGGCCAGGTCTTAATCCGCTCGACTCCCCCGGACCAGAATCAGGCGGGGACCCAGTTTTATGAAATCATTCTGTCTTCCCACTCCAACGGGCAGTTCAGTTTGAAGCGTTTCATGTCTCAGCCAGGTCAGAGTGGCCGCACTCAGGTCGATTTACAGGTGACGCATCAGGTCCTGCGAAAACTCGTTGAGGATCTGGTCGATACCGTTCCCTGAGTCGCCAGCAGACTCAATTATGATTCCGTTTCACTCATTTCCGGGTTCAGAGCCTTAGGTGTGACTACATCTAAGGTCTTTTTATTTATAGGGTTGAGTTAAAACGGTCAAAGTCCCAATTAGCGCTTGACGAATGGTGTTTTATATGTAAAATCTTATTTCATGAGTAAAACATTAGAGGGAAATGATTCAAGAATTTCGTATCGGGTACCCGCTCTGGAAAAAGGGCTGGAGGTGCTGGAGTTGCTTTCCGGAATCTCGCGGCCGCTTTCGCTGACCGACATTGCGGATCGTCTGGGGCGGACCAAACAGGAACTGTTTCGGGTGATGGCCTGCCTGAATGAACAGGGGTATTTAATTCGCGATGCCAATCAGGGTTATCGGATGAGTACGAAACTGTTCGAGCTGGGCGCCAAGCATGCGAGCACGGAAGCATTGATTGCCCGAGCCACGCCGCATATGGAAACACTGACTCATGAACTGAATGAGTCGTGCCATCTCAATATTGTGGTTCGCAATAAGATGCTGGTGATTACGCGCGTGGATTGCGACGCTGATGTTTCGCTGGCCGTGCGAATCGGCGCCAGTTTCAAGCTGCATGATCGGAACAGCGGGCATGTGGCGCTTTCGTTTCTGCCGGATGAACAGAGGCAGAAATACTGGGAGCAATGCGATCAGCCGGCCGATCAGATTGAGAAATGGGATGCCGATTACTACGCGATTCGTCGTGCTGGTTTTCGAACGATGGAAAGTACATTAATCGTGGGAG
>NZ_CALFPF010000339.1 GCF_937919775.1 uncultured Gimesia sp. | reverse complement strand
ACTTATCCCGTTCATTATAGAGCTCTACAAAATCAAAATGTTTCCCGACCGTTTTCAAAGCTTCCGAGAATTTGGCATCAAATAATTCGATCAGTGCTTCCCGGCTGGAGGCCCTGCGACATCCCAATGATTGCGCTACATTGCGAATGTCACTCACGGTATTATTCACGCGTACAAAGAAGGCCACTTCGATGTCTGCCCGGATATTGTCCCGACAAATCAGACCCACTTCCCCTTTTCGGGCGATTTCAATTCGCTTTACCGAAAGGTCCATCTGATCGGCCCGGTGCAGGATCGGAATCACAATAATCCCCGTCCCGGTGGCGACTTTGAGTCCTCCCAGACCGGTAATCACCAACGCTTCTTCCGGACCTACTTTCCGATAAAAGCGGGAAAAGGCTATGGCCAGTCCGACGAAAACAATCACCGCATAGATGATAAAACTAATGATGGACGAACTAAATGGGTCAAATCCTAACAGGTAGGAAGTGGAAAAATTAAATGCCGGCATGGACATGGTATTAAGACTCCTGGTTAATTTTTACGACGTAAAAAACCTGTTGTTCTGTGTTAAAATCTGTCAAGCGAACCAGATCGCCCTTCTGGATCGTTTCATCTTCAGATCGAATATGTAGTTTTAACGGGGCTCCTTCCGCCTGCATTTCCGCCTGTCCAAACCGATCGTTTACCGAGGTGCTGGTCACCTGGCAGGTTTTTCCCAGTAACGTCTCGACTTCATTGGGAGGCGTAAATTTAAACAATCCTTTAAAGGGCTGCGTTAACAATTTGGTTACCACCAGACTGATTCCCATATTTCGCGCTGCCAGCGGCAGATAATCCATGAACGAGTTGATCTCGATCTTGTAATCAAAGTTGATTGATAACATCCACATGCTGAGCGAGAACACGCTCACCCAGAGCATCACCGGCACATCGCCCAGATTCAGAAATCTCAGCCCGATAAATCCGAAATCGAGAAAAGAGGGTCCCTCTGTCGGAATTTCAAAATCCAGATCAAAATCGAACAGATCAAGATCCATCACACCTAAAATAATACTGAGCCAATACAACAGGCAAATCGCCACCAGAACCGTCGCCGGCAAGGTAGGCCATTCAAAACAGGCTTGTATAAACTCCATCACCAAACGCTCCCCTTCTAAGGAGAGGTTTCTCATTAGAAGCTGTTAAGTGAAATCGATCTCTCGTCTTCGATATGGAAACAATTCAACGAGTACGGTTACTTCAGTATGAGCTGTAAAACACTGCTCATAGCGTCAAGAACGTGATTTTCGCCGGTTGGATCACGAAAACCTGAGAATCCAGCAGATTTTTTCTTGATATCGGAATCATTAGCAAAAAGGCAATTGTTCGGAGTGGATTCAATTTAATGAAGTCCGGTGAACAAAATGGGGAAAAATATCGGAGTTAAGTCAAATATGCTCAAGATTTCTTCTAATCTTAACAGGCAATCAGGGCGCAAAAAAAAGCCGCCTGTTGTAACGGTTATGTTCAACAGGCGGCTTGAAATGATACTACTGCTTGCAGGAATTGAAAGCTTACGCCTGCTGTTGCTGTATTTCAATCGGCGGGGCTCCCATGATGTGGTAGCCCGAATCGACGTGGTGGTTTTCGCCGGAAACACCACTCGACAGATCGCTCAACAGATACATGCCTGCTTTGCCGACATCTTCCGGTGTAATATTTTTACGCAGGGGCGACATGGTTTGATACAGTTTCATCATCATATCAAACTCACCGACGGCAGACGAACTGAGTGTCTTCAGAGGCCCGGCGCTCAAACTGTTTACTCGAATGCCCTGTGGTCCCAGTTCATTCGCGAGATACATGACAGAATTTTCAAGTGCCGACTTGCAGACTCCCATGATGTTGTAGCCGGGAATCACTTTCTCACCTCCCAGGTAACTGAGAGTCAGAATACTTCCGCCCGGTTTCAGAATGTCTTTTGCACGGTTTGCAATGGCCAGCAAACTGTAAACGCTGATTTCCATCGACAGTTTGAAACCATCACGGCTTACTTTGTAAACAGGGCCTTTGAGGTCTTCCATCGGAGCATAAGCGACCGAGTGCAACACGAAATCAATCTCGCCATATTCTGCTTTGACGATTTCAAAAACTTTATCAAGGTCTTCATCTTTCGTGACATCACAAGGGATCATAATCTTAGCTCCCTTGGGCTCGACCAGCTTTCGCAACCGGCGTTCCATTCGGGGTCGCTCGGGATCTTTATCGGGAAGGTGCGTAAAGGCGATTTCCGCTCCTTCATCATATAATTTTTCCGTAATGGCCCATGCAATCGAATGGTCATTGGCGATACCAAAAACCAGACCTTTTTTGCCTTCAAAAAGACCCATGCTGTAATACTCCGTAAATATAATGAAATCCGGGAAGATTGATGTTTCAGGAACGTTCAATCTGTTTCTGATACCAGTTCTTTTCTGATTGCGTATAAACTATTCGAATTGCGCGAAATAGAAAAGTCAAAGGCGGCTTGTTGTTCGTGAAAACAGCAAACCGCCTTAGCTATAAACGTTTCTTTGAGGGAAAAACAGAGCTTATTCCGCAACACCAACCATTGTTGGAGCGATCTGCTCTGATTGAGCGGCTTCTGCGGCTTCGTTTTCCTCATCTTCCTTACTCGGGAAGATCGCATCGACGAAACCTCTGAGATGAGCGCTTCGTGTCTGATGCTGCAACTTCCGCAACGCTTTGGACTCGATCTGGCGAATACGCTCGCGGGTCACTTTGAAAATACGCCCCGTTTCTTCCAGGGTATAGCTGTAACCATCGCCTAAACCATAACGCAAGCGGATAATTTCGCGTTCACGATAGGTGAGGCTTTTCAGAACATGCTCAATTTTGTCTTTCAACATTTCACGCATGGCGGCATCGGCAGGAGAGGACTCATGGCCATCTTCCAGAAAATCGCCGAAGCTGCTGTCTTCACTTTCCCCAACCGGAGTATCCAGGCTGATGGGGTGCTTCCAGGTTTTCATGATCCGTTCAGTCTCTTCGACTCCCAGACCGACGGAATCAGCCAGTTCTTCCATCGTTGGTTCGCGGCCTGTTTCCTGACGAATCTGCTCACTGCGGGCTTTCAGGGTCGAAATGCTCTGGAACATGTGGACCGGGATTCGAATCGTTCTGGCGTGATCGGCAACGGCACGGGTAATCGCCTGACGAATCCACCATGTGGCATAAGTCGAGAACTTGTAACCGCGACGGTACTCATATTTTTCGACACCACGCATCAATCCGGCGTTTCCTTCCTGAATCAGGTCCAGGAAACTCAGTCCACGGTTTCGGTATTTTTTGGCAATCGAAACCACCAGACGCAGGTTGCCACCCGAAAGCTGCTGCTTGGCTTCAGTCCAGTCATCAAAGCGGCGGCTGATTTCACGGGAACGTGCCTGAAAGTCTTCGGCCGACTCGACCACCATAATGGTCAATTCCGAAATTTCGCGTTCCAGAAGACGCGTATCAGTCGACTTGTGACGCAGTTGCTTAAAGTCATCCAGTTGTTCCTGAACTTCCCGCATGCGTCCGGCAATTTGATGAATCCGTTTCAGAACCGGTTGTAAACGTTGCGTACGCAGACAGAGTTCTTCGCAGAGTGTAGCCATTTTCTGACGACGAACTGTCATTCGCTTTTGTACGCTGCGCTGTTCCGACTTGCTCAACTCACCGGAGTTAAGTAAT
>NZ_CALFPF010000338.1 GCF_937919775.1 uncultured Gimesia sp. | reverse complement strand
CCATTTACATCTTTGAATTGACAGACGTAGATCGTACTGAGCGAATCTCGATTGATTAAAATCTGTTAAGGCGGCCAAATCTAACTTATTTATTCACAATAGGTTCCGTAACGATAGCGCTGAAACCTCATTAAGCTGGGTTCTGCCCATCTTCATATTTTGGCGGCTCTAAATCTGCTCTTTGTGCAGGCATTTCTTTCAATGCAGCATCGAGCAATGGGGCAGGAAACTAAAAAACAGGCTTTCACTTTGCCTGTTCAACAAGCCTTAATCTTCTTTTCCCATCATATACGAGCTTTTCCGAACATAAAGAGCAGATTTCAGAATTTGGAGTAATTTCGCGAATTTCACCAGATCCCGGTTCCAATCAGGTGAATTAGTGATGAAAGAGGAATTCTATCGAACCATTTGGGGGGATTCGTCTGACCCGGCCCGCCTTCCCCATCGGAAATTACTGTTTGGGCGGAGAACCCTCGAGTTGTTTCTGCAAGGCTTCTTCTGCCCGGATTTTTCGCGCGGAGATGCTGCGAAACTCCCAGGGGAGTTGACTGTTTTCCGGCAGAGAATCCAGTACACTCTTGAGTTGCGCGTACGACTTCAGACTTGCTCGCTCTGTTTTCAAACGTTCGGTTTTAGACAGATCGTGCAGTTCGAGGGGGTCTTCCGCGAGATCATAGTATTCCCCCGTGGAATAGAGTTTGAATCGATCGTCCCGCACGACCCGCTGTTTGTAATATTGCGTCAGACACCAGGGACGCCAAGCGGCTTTGAGCGGTTGATTCAGAATTTGCGGCGCGAATGATCTCCCGTCAATCGTCACTCCGTTGGGAAGTGGCGCTTTTGCCAGATCAGCCAATGTGGGCAGGATATCCGATACATCAATCAGATCATCACTGATCCGTTCCGACCCCACCAGTTTGGGACAATTCACGATCAACGGCATATTAATGCCCTGCTCTTTAAGAGAATAAATTCCCTGATCGGAAATACGACCATTGATGCGGCCGCCCAGACTCTGTTCCGCGTTCTGGTCGGTCCCGTTGTCGGTGCCATTATCGGGAACAATAAAGAGAATCGTATTGTCACGAATTCCCAGTTCGTCCATCGCTTTGACCAGCCGACCGATCAGGTAATCGGAATAATTCAACATCCCGGCAAACTGTTCGCGGTTCGTTAATTCCTGCCCCTGATTGTGCGGCGTATGAACCACAGGAATGTGCGTGAGGATCGTGGAATAGTAGGCACAGAAAGGTTTGTCGCGGTGTGTTTTCATGTAGTCGATTAAATAGTCCGTGAAGATATCAGGGCCGAATTTGCCTTTCGTCTCCAGCCGCTGGCCATTTTGAATCACATACGGATCCCAGTAGCGCTGCTTATGAGCCGGGTGCCCTTTCTTGCCTTCAGGAAAGATGCAGAATTCCTGGAAACCATGCTGCTTCAACGCATCTTTCTGGGCCGGATCAAACAAATCATTGATCTGCCATTTTCCTGAGATGCAGGTGTCATAACCGGCGTCTCTCAAAATGCGGGCAAAACAGATCTCCCGGTTCCAGTCAAAATAGCCGCCCCCATAAATCGCCGGGTCATGATGTGTATGCCAGCCGGAACGGAAAGGGTAACGGCCCGTGAGTAACATGTGGCGTGTCGTGCTGCAGACCGGCGTCACATAACAATTACGGAACCGCAGTCCCGTATAAGCCAGATGATCGATATTCGGAGTCTGATTTTCCTCGCTGCCATAACTGCGAAACCAGTCTTTGCCCACATTGTCGAGCAGAATGAAAATGATATTGGGGCGTTGATCTGTCTTTTCTGCCGCCACAAGCTGAGGCAGATTCAGCGTCATCAGACAGAACATAATACAGACGGTTTGAATCAAACGTTTCATAAGACACTCAGTTCTCATTTTTGGATCGCGAGTTTCATTTCCGCAGGTTCGACCTGAATCGCAGCAGCCGGTTCTCCTCGCATTTTCTGGATATCTGGAATTACTTTCTGCGTCGCGATATACCAGGCCATGCCCAGCAGCAGCAGAAAACCAATGCCCGCTAAAAGATTCATCACGGGACCATTGCGATGTTCGCCCATCACTTTTTTACTGCTGGTTAAGAGCAGAATCGCTCCCGCTGCCAAGGGCGCAGCAACGACGGTGACCGCCTGCGCCGCCACGATCGCGACAACCGGCTTCGTGCCCGAGTCAATCACATACATCGCCACGAACATCCCGGTCAGCAAAACCGCCGCAGTCAGAATACGTGTCGATTTATCCTGAGGCGTCCCTCCCAGGCCGAGACTGTCCGACATGATGAACCCTCCGATCATGGAATTCACAATGAAGGATGAATAGGCAGCTGAGAAAAGACCGATACAGAACAGGATCTGCCCCTTATCACCAAACAGAGGCTGCAAGGCGTTCCCCACATCACTGACTTTTTCCAGCTCCTGTCCGCGCAACACAGCCGCGGCCGTCGACATGAGCATGATCGTAATCAATGCCATGATCGTCACGCTGATACAGGCATCGATGCGGCCATCTTTCAGATCCTGCACTTTCCAACCTTTGAACCGCGCCAGATAAGACTGGTAAAAAGCAGCTGAAATCACAAAGGTGGTCCCCACCAGCCCCAGCAGCGAAATATTCAGAATCGAAGCCAATCCGTCGCTACCATATCC
>NZ_CALFPF010000337.1 GCF_937919775.1 uncultured Gimesia sp. | reverse complement strand
CATGAATTGACGTATTCCAGTCGATCAAATTTGATTTATATGGCTGATCCCAGAACCGGGCGACCAAAGCGCGTAACAACAACTGTTGCGTCAGGCTCATTTGCCAGTGGGGAGGCATCTCGAATCCTCGAAATTCCACCAGGCCCAACCGGCCCGTTGCACTGTCGGGAGAATACAGTTTATCAATGCAGAATTCAGCGCGGTGCGTATTACCGGTCAGGTCGACCAGCAGATGCCGAAAGACTCGATCGACCAGCCACGGCGGAAAATCTCCTTTATCAGGAATCTGTTCGAATGCGATCTGCAATTCGTATGTCGCATCGCGTCGCCCCTCGTCGACCCGGGGTGCCTGACTGGTTGGCCCGATAAATCGGCCGGAAAAGATATACGACAACGAGGGATGATTATGCCAGTAAGCAATCAGGCTGCGCAACAGGTCAGGGCGTCGCAAAAAAGGACTATCTTGAGGAGTATAGGACCCCAGCACAATATGGTTCCCGCCCCCCGTCCCCGTATGAGTTCCATCGAGATCAAACTGTTCCGTACCCAGCCGCGACTGTCGCGCGTCTTCGTACAAAGTGGATGTGATCTGAACCAGCTCTTTCCAGCTCTGTGCCGGATGAACGTTTACTTCAATCACCCCGGGATCTGGTGTGGCTTTAATGTGTTGCAGTCGATAATCGGTAGGTGGCAGATAACCTTCAATGATTACCGGTATCTCAAGTTCTTCTGCAGTCTGCTCAATCTCGGCAAGCAGTTCCAGATAACTTTCGAGGTGGTCCAGCGGTGGCATGAAAACGTACAGATTACCATCACGCGGTTCAAAACACATTGCCGTACGAACAACACCATTTTCAAATGTGCGCGGTCCGTCTGAGTTCTGCTGCTCCTCTTCAACAGGCTCCTCAACGCCAGCACCAGAGCCGACGCGCTGCAGGACCTGGTGTTGAACCGGTTCCGTTTTCTGCTGTGCAGATCGCACGAGCCCACTGTGGTGTTGAAGCTGTTCATAACCCGGCAGGGCGTCGACTGCTTCGAACGGCACAACTGGAACCGGCATATATTCGCCAGGCAATGCGGCGGGCAGGGAATCCAGCGGCAGACGCAGTCCCATTGGGGAATCGCCTGGAATCAAAAACATCTGCTCCGAACGAACAGGCCAGAGGCCGCTCATCCATTGAGTTTGTGAATCCTTCCACCGATGAACGATCGGCAGCACACAACCGGTCGAAGTCCCCAGCCCCTGTTCAAAAACGCGGGCCAGCCGGGCTCGTTCCTCTTCATCTTCCAGATCGGCACTCAGAATGTCTGCGTTGACAGCCAGACGCCGCTCTTTCCACATGTAGTACATCGCATCTTCAAAAGCGGGTGACACGTGGTCCGGGTTGACGTTCATTCGTTTTGCCAGCGTTGTTGAAAAGAGCTGGGCATGCTCGATCTTGATACCGTGCGGTTGATCCGGATCGGCCAGCAGGTCTGTATTTCTCCAGATCGGTTCACCGTCTGTTCTCCACATGCAAGTCAAAGCCCAGCGCGGCAATGGCTCGCCGGGATACCATTTTCCCTGGCCGTAATGAATCAGTCCTTCAGGGGCATACCTCTGTCGCAACCGATCGATCAGGTTTCCAGCCAGTTTCCTTTTCACTGGACCGACGGCTGCCGTTTTCCATTCATCCCCTTCCATATCATCAATCGACACGAAAGTCGGCTCGCCCCCCATCGTCAGGCGAACATCGCCGGCTTCCAATCGCTCATCAACCTGATAACCGACGGCTTCGATACATCGCCACTCTTCGTCAGAATACGGTTTCGTGACGCGGGAATCTTCGTGAACCCGTGTGACCGACATCTCATGCCGGAACTCGACTTCACATTTCCCGACATTTCCGCTGATCGGTGCAGCTGTCGTCGGTTCCGGAGTACAAGCCAGTGGAATATGTCCTTCGCCCGCCAGCAAACCTGAAGTCGGGTCTAACCCGATCCATCCTGCTCC
This sequence comes from uncultured Gimesia sp., assembly GCF_937919775.1. Classification (GTDB taxonomy): domain Bacteria; phylum Planctomycetota; class Planctomycetia; order Planctomycetales; family Planctomycetaceae; genus Gimesia. The sequence continues at coordinate 929 of NZ_CALFPF010000337.1, read as the reverse complement.
GGGCAGAAACACTTCCGTCCACGCGTGCAAATCAGTAAAGTCTTCCAGCGCTCCCGAGGGACCGTCAAGTGATTCCACATCCGGCTTGAGCTGAATCAGGTATCCCGAAACAAACCGTGATGCCAGACCCAGGTGACGCAGTAACTCCACCATCAGCCAGGCACTGTCACGACACGAACCACTGGCCAGCGACAGAGTTTCTTCCGGCGTTTGCACACCGTGCTCCATCCGAATAACGTATCGAATCTTCTCCTGCAGTCGTTGATTGATGTCAACCAGAAAGTCAATCGTCTTCACTCGGGATTTGTCAATCGAATTGATCAACGCAGACAATTCCGGACCGGGGGCTGTTGTATGCAGAAAGGGTTGCAGATCTTTGGCGAGACTCGATTCGTATTGGAATGGATACTCCATCGCATCCGGCTCAAGAAAGAAATTGAACGGATTAATCACCGTCATTTCAGCAACGAGATCAATTTCGACCTGAAGCAACCGCGTTTTTTTGGGAAAGACCAGCCGGGCCAGATGATTGCTGTGGGGGTCCTGCAACCAGTTCACGAAGTGTTCTTCCGGAGTCACCCGGAGAGAATAACTGCAAATCGGCGTGCGGCAGTGGGGTGCGGGACGCAGGCGAACCACCTGAGGAGCCAGCTCCACATCTCGGTCATACTGGTAGATAGATTTGTGATTTAATGCGACGCGTATCATGTTGTTCAATCATTCAGAATTTAAAGATAAAAGATGGTTACACAAGCGTGTTGAATTAACTCGTTTGCGACTGGCTGCCCGCCGTGGAAGTCTGCGTCTGTGACTGCGAAAGGGGAGACGTAAAAAAGTCATCCCGAATCGCTTCACTCACGAGATTCAACTGCTTCTGAAATCCATCTATATATTGGTGCAATCCATGCTGAATAATATCCTGGATGCTG
>NZ_CALFPF010000336.1 GCF_937919775.1 uncultured Gimesia sp. | reverse complement strand
AAAAATGAAGCAACTGAAGGTGATTTACCTTCAAACTGGTCAATTTATAAATCTATAAGTAAGATGTTGAAGGCATAAAAGATAATCGTATGAGTACTCCGTCGGTAAATACATCTGCTGAGATCCCCGCTGGATTTGGTGAAGCAGCCTTTGAAGCGTTTCTGACTACCCGTGATGAACCGGACTGGGTGACTCAGTCGCGTCGACAGGCCTTTAAACGCTACAGCGAGCTTCTGGAATCCGAGTTGAATCCGGAAGAGTGGCGTCGCGTTGATCTGCGTGCTCTGCGTTCCGATCGTTTTCAGTTGAATGCCGGTTCTGAAATTTCCCAGGATTCAGCAGACAGCAAACATACAGAGACATTACTGAAAGGCCGGGCTGAGTTTGCCGGGCATGTCACTCATATCGACGGTCAACTGGCTTCAAATGATCTGGCAGCAGAGCTGGCAGCCAAAGGAGTGATCTTTGGTGATCTGTCTGTGGTGGTCCGAGAGCACAGCGAGTTGATTCAAAAGCACTTCATGACCAAAGCAGTCGACAGCGAGACCGATCGGTTTTCGGCCTGGCACGGGGCGTTCTGGACGGGGGGCACGGTTCTGTATGTGCCTCGTAATGTGGTTATCGAAGCACCCCTGCACAGCCTGATTACGCTGCAGGCAGAGAAAGCCGCCGATTTCAGTCATACACTGGTGATTCTGGAAGAAGGGGCTTCTGCCACCTTACTCGAAGAAACTGCTTCTACTACGACAGACAATCTGGGATTGCATATGGGAGCAGTTGAGTTGCTCCTGGGTAAAGAAGCCCGGCTGCGCTACGTTCAACTGCAGAACTGGAATCACAATGTCTGGCACATTGCTCATCAGGCGGGGCGTGTTGGCAACAACGGGTTCCTGCAATGGACCGTGGGTGGAATTGGCGCGAAGCTGGCACACATTCATCAGGATGTGGTACTCGATGGTCGCGGCGCAGAAGCAGAAGTGAATGGTGTTACTTTCGCAACTGGAAAGCAGATTCATTCTTTCTATACGCAGCAGGTTCATAACGCTCAGGGAACGCGTTCTGATTTGTTATATAAACAGGTTTTGCGCGATCACTCTCGCGCCATCTGGCGGGGCATGATCCGTGTAGAACCGGAAGGGCAGCAGACAAACGGGTATCAGCGAAATGATTCCTTAATGCTGTCTCCCACCTGCCGTGTCGATGCAATTCCCGGCTTGGAAATTGAAGCCGATGATGTTCGTTGCACCCACGGCGCGACGGCAGGCCGCGTCGATGAAGAGCAAATTTTCTACTGCATGTCACGGGGTATGTCAGAGTATGAGGCGATGCATATGATCGTGGAAGGATTCTTTCAGACCGTCTTTGACCGCATTCCGGTGGAAGTCGTGCGGGAAACCCTTGATCAGGCAATTATCAAAAAATTAGGATTTGGCCGGTAACTTTCCACTGTCTGTAGACAATAATAATGCATGCGTCTGACTTTGAGGAAATTGCTTCGCTTGACGAGTTTGGTTCGACTGATCGGCTTGAGGTGTTTATCGATGATACCCCTGTCTTGCTGATCCTGCTGAACGATCAGGTTTTTGCAATAGAGGATGCGTGTACACACGATGGTCAACCTCTTACAAATGGTTGTATCGAAGCAGGAGCAATTATTTGTCCCCGTCACGGGGCTCGTTTTGATTTAGCGACTGGTAAAGCCCTTTGCATGCCAGCCACAAAACCAATTCAGACCTTTGAAGTGGAAGTGAGAGATCGAAAAGTTTTTGTGCGTTCCGGGAATTAATTGAGAAGTCAGCTTTTTTCAGATATTCGTACGAATATATAAATTTGAGTGGTCGTTCTTTAATAGTTTTTTATTTCAATATATTTTGGGCGTCATCAGGCAGCGGGAGGAGATAAAACTATGTCAAATGAACTGGATAATATTTCTGAGGAGTGTAGCGAGGAAGGTCAAGTACCGGTCTTTTCCGCCTTGAAAGGGGTCGGAGGGGAAGAAGCACTGGTAGATGCGCTGAAGCAGGTAATTGACCCGGAACTGAATATTAACATCGTTGATTTAGGATTGGTTTACGAAGTTCAGAGAACCGTAGAGAACAGTGCGAAAGTTAATGTTTCGATGACGTTAACCAGCCCCGCTTGTCCGGCTGGTCCGCAGATCATTCAGCAGGCAAAGATGGCTTTAGAACGTCTCGACGATGTAGACGAAGCCAGTATTCAATTAACCATGTCGCCTCCCTGGTCACCGGAATTAATGACCGAAGATGCACGCGACGAACTGGGGATTTTTTAAAGATCCCGGTCGATTGAAAATAAATAGGGGCATGCAGATGCCCCTTTTTTCTGCGCACTCCGTTGCCCGGTGTCTGGCTTTTAACTGATCGTACATCCGATCTCAGGCGAATCTGAATTCAGGTTTAGTGCAGCGTCTCCAGTGCCATTCGCATCGCGTCACTCCACATGGGTGACGCGATCGTTCAATGAGACGCGCATTAACTCATTTTTGCGATAAAGAGTTCGCGAACTGCTTTCGGGTCGGCCCCTTTGATTTCTCGCATGACCTGGCCAATCAGTGCCCCCAAGGCAGCCTGTTTGCCGCTTTGAAAGTCAGCCACTGCTTTTTCATTTTTGTCAACGACCGCTTGAACAATGGAGTCAAGCTCGCCGGTATCAGAAACCAGGGCCAGACCCTTGTCCTCAATAATGTTCTGGATCTGTTCGATTCCTGGAACGCCTTCCGGGTAGTTCAACAGTTCCTGAAACACAGTCCGACCGCTTTTGATCGTAATTTCCTCGGCATTGACTTTTTGCAGAAGCGCTGCGAGCACATCAGGTTGAATGGGAAATTTTGAGATATCGAGCCCGCGTTCATTGAGTTCGCGGAGCACGTCTTGAGTCACCCAGTTGGCAGCCTGTTTGCCGTTACCGCAGCTTTCAGCCACCGTTTCGAAATAATCAGCGACAGCCAGCCCCTGATCGATAATGACGGCAGCATCATAGACCGACAGTTGATAAGATTCTTCAAAGCGGGCGCGGCGGTCAGCCGGCCGCTCGCAGAGTTCTTGCGAGACGCGTTCGCGTTCTGCATCCGTCACAGTGACGGGTGCCAGATCCGGATCGGGAAAATAGCGGTAGTCGGCTGCATCTTCTTTGCCCCGTTGTTCCAGCGTCACGCCACGGTCTGCATCCCAGCCCCGCGTCTCTTTGGGCACGTCTTTCAGGCTGAGCCCGGTCTCCTGCCAATGCTTCCATTGACGCTGCACTTCATATTCGATGGCCTGTTCCACGCCGCGAAAGCTGTTGAGGTTTTTGATTTCCACAATCGGCGTCGGTACGGTTTCGCCGTTTGCCTGATGGACGTGGAGATTCACGTTGGCGTCACAGCGCAGGCTGCCTTCCTGCATATTGCAGTCGGAAACGTCAATGTAAGTCAGTAACAGTTTCAGTTCTTCCAGGTAGGTGCGGGCTTCCTGAGCAGATCGCAGGTCCGGTTCGGACACGATTTCAATCAGAGGGGTGCCGCAGCGGTTCAAGTCGACCTTGCTGTCCTGTCCGCGGCCTGATTCATCGTGGCTGTTTTTGCCTGCGTCTTCTTCCAGATGCGCGCGGATGATGCCGATTTTTTTCTTCTCGCGGGTTTCTGGATCAAGTTCAATTTCCAGCCAGCCGTTCTGACTCATCGGCAGGTCATACTGGCTGATCTGATACGCCTTAGGGAGATCGGGGTAGTAATACTGCTTGCGATCCCATTTGGTAAACGCAGGAATCTCGCAGTTGATCGCCAACCCTGTTTTCATGCCCAGGTGAAACGCTTCCCGGTTCAGCACGGGCAGTGCACCTGGCAGACCAAGACAGACCGGGCAGGTTTGTGTGTTGGGATGATCCGGGTTGAATTTTGTCGAACAGCCGCAGAAGAGTTTGGTTCTGGTCTGTAACTGTACGTGGACTTCAAGACCGATGATGACCGTATAGTCCATTATGCCGCACTCCCCTTAATTTCAATATCCAAGATTCAATTCCAGTGTTGTTTCAAGCAGCAATGTAGTTGACTGGTTTTATACCGGACGCTTCAGATGCCAATCGGTTTCACGTTCGAACATGCGGGCCGCGCGTAAGAGCCGTTCCTCTTCCAGCGGCGGTGCCAGCAGTTGTAATCCGATCGGCAGATTGTTTTTGCTCATGCCTGCAGGAATCGAGATTCCCGGGATGCCGGAAAGGTTCGCACTGGTGGTAAAGATATCGGCCAGGTACATCGCCAGAGGATCATCCACCAGTTCACCGATCGTGAAGGCGGGCGTGGGAGTGACAGGCGTCGCGATGATATCCACGCTTTGAAATGCCTGTTCGAAATCGTTTCGAATCAGTCGTCTGACTTTTAACGCTTTGAGGTAATACGCGTCATAATAACCCGAGGAAAGGGCATAGGTGCCCAGCATGATGCGGCGTTTGACTTCATCGCCGAACGCTTCTCCCCGGCTGGCGGCGTACATGTCGATCATGTTTTCAAAATGCGGAGCGCGGTAGCCGTAATGCACGCCGTCGTAACGGGCCAGATTGCTCGAGGCTTCGGAAGGGGCAATGATGTAATAGGTGGCAACGCAGTATTTCGCATGCGGTAAGGTAATCGGAACCATTTCTGCGCCCAGTGATTTGTAAACGTCCAGCGCCCGCAGGGTGGCTTCCTTCACTTCTGCGTGCAGGCCTTCCTCATGCAAAAGTTCGATGTAGCCGACTTTGAGATTTTTCAGTGGCTGTTCCAGCGTCGACGTGTATTCCGGCACGGCGGCATCCAGGCTGGTGGTGTCGCGGCGGTCTTTACCGGCGATCGTTCCCAGGATCAACGCGGCGTCTGTCACATCGCGGGCAAAAGGCCCGATTTGATCGAGTGAACTGGCGAAGGCAACCAGGCCATACCGCGAAACGCGACCGTACGTGGGCTTCAGGCCAACTACTCCACAAAAACTGGCTGGCTGACGAATCGATCCGCCGGTATCACTGCCCAGAGCCAGGGGGGCGAAGCCGGCAGAGACGGCAGCGGCAGAACCTCCGCTTGATCCGCCGGCTGCATAGGCCGTGTTCCAGGGGTTGGTTGTTGTTTTGAAAGCGGAATTTTCCGTCGAGGAGCCCATTGCGAATTCGTCCAGATTGGTTTTGCCAATCAAAACCGCATCGGCCGCTTTGAGTTGTTCCACTATATGAGCATCGTAAGGGGGAACGAAATGCTCCAGCATTTTGCTGGCACAGGTGGTGGTGACTCCTTCAGAGCAGATATTATCTTTCAGCGCGACGGGGAGGCCTGCCAGTTTTCCGAGCGGCTTGCCTGCCTTTCGTTTCCGGTCCACTTCTCGGGCTTTTTCGAGGGCCGCTTCCTGCTGCACTGAGAGAAAGGCGTTGATGCTGCCATCGCGGCGGGAGATTTCATCCAGGCAGGCTGACGTGATTTCTTCACTGCTGATTTCCCCGGAGTTCATTTTCGCAAGCAGTTCGCTCGCAGTGGCTGACGTGATCGACATGGAATCTCGAGTCTCCATATAAGATTTAAAGGCCCGACTTGTCAGCAAGCCGGGCCTTGGATTATTGCTTTTATGTGCTCAATGGTAAAGACGCCGGTCAACTAGAGAATTGCGGGAACCAGGAAATAATTCCCGTCTGTCTGCGGAGCATTGGACAGCGCTTTTTCTCTTGGGAGACTGGTTTGAAGTTCATCTTCACGAAAAACGTTGGAAATTTCGATGGCATGGGCCATCGGCTCGATCGCATCGGTATTCAACTCGTCCAGCATGGCGATGTACTTGAGCACGGACCCCATCTGTTGACCCAGAGAATTCACTTCCGCTTCAGAAAGTTTCAACCGGGAAAGTGAAGCAACTTTAAGTACGTCATCCTGAGAAAGTGAAACGCTCATCGTTTTTCTACTTTAGAGCGGGATCGATATTATTTAGCAGGTAATGTAAACGGCTTTTTGGCAACCGCTTTGGTGATTTTACCGGAGCGAATACACTGAGTGCAAACGCGTTGCGTTTGAACGCTGCCACCTGCCTGAACCCGGATTTTCTGCAGGTTCGGCCGAAAGACGCGTTTGGAAACGCCCGTTGTCTGCCGACCGTTACCACCCAGGTATTTGTATTTACCACGTTGGCGAACTCGATTACCGACGACAGGTGCCTTACCACAGGCTTCACACATTTGACCCATTGTAAACTCTTTGACTATCTAGTGGGTTCTAAAAAATTCAGCTTTTGCTGATATCAATTGACGTAATCTGACCGCAGTTTAAAGGATTTGGTCTTTCAAGGAACCCAATAGTATATTTGCCCTGCCTCATAATGCAACCGAAGCTGCTGGCATATCGTTTCCAACGTCTGGAAAAGTTGAAAATAGTGTCCCAGAAATGATTCTGGGAAATTGAAAATTGTACTATTGGGGACACTTTTTTCAATCATTCAGCCTGTTTGGCCAGTAGAACAACCAGGTTTATATTTTTTAAGTGTCTGTCAGGTAATGGTTTGCGATGTTTTGTTGTGCGGGCATACGGGATTGGCACGCGAATCGCATACTCTAGATCAATATGACCCGGAACTGGCTTGTGGACAAGCTAAGTTGCACAAAGGTAAACCAAATACTGCATCTGAAACAGGATCTAATGATAAAAGGGAGTGACAATCATGCTGGTTTTGACACGGAAGTTGGCTGAGGGAATTCGAATCGGTGATGAAATTCTGGTGAAAGTGATTCGCACGGGAAAAGGTTCCATCAAAATCGGCATCGAGGCTCCGGACCATATGCGAATCACCAGAGAGGAATTGTTTGAGGAAGAAGGAAGTGAGCCAGTGATGAAGGGACGCGGAGAACAGGGGGGGGATTACCTGCCTGATCATGTAACTCTTGGTGTCCTTTCCGTAGTCGATGCGGCCCGGCTGGTCTGTTAAACCTATTTTGTGTGTCAATCCGCTGCTGACGAGATTGTCTGCCCAGGGGGGGGATTTCTCAATTCCATAGATTTGAGAACGGGCAGATGACAGCCGGGAAACAGTTTTTGTTTCCCGGGCAGCGGATTCAGGAAGGAGTTCGACGCGAACAGATACTGTGATAGCTGGTGCGGCTTGTTTGGGGTTGTTTCCGTGAAGTGGCAAGCCGTGTTTTGTTGTTGCAGATCTTAATACAGGAAATGATCGTCCCTTGATGGTTTTCTGTGATGTCATTAATTACCGGGTGTTCAAATCTGATGGTCAGTGTGTACGTGGGGTAGGTTGACTGTCTTTCTAGAACACCCGGTAATTTTTTTGCGCTTATTCCGGCTGATCGCAGGGTACCAGATACGAAAGCGATCGGTTCTTCCTGATTATTCAATACGAAAACAACATTGACGGCTGAGGTCGAAGCGGGTGATAATCAAATCGATTTTGCACTCACATCCCAATTACAAAACGATCAGAAAGCGTTCATTGTTTCATGCCGATTCATGTTGATTATCTGGTACTGGGTTTAGGCGGGATGGGCAGCAGTGCGTTGTACCATCTGGCGCGGCGTGGTCTGAAGGTGCGGGGCATCGAACAGTTTGGCGTCGCCCATGACCGGGGAAGCTCTCATGGTGAAACACGCATTATCCGCAAGGCCTATTTTGAGCATCCCAATTATGTTCCTCTGTTACAGCGTGCTTATGAACTGTGGCGTGAACTGGAACAGGAATCGGGAAAACGACTCTTCAATCCCTGCGGCTTAATGGTGGCGGGTTCGCCGGAGGGGGAAGTGATTCAGGGCGTACGTCTGGCTTCGCGGCTCTACGATGTCGACGTCGAGAACGTGACCTCCCGCGAGGCTGCAGAGCGATTTCCCGGATTCCGGATCCCCAATGGTTTTGAAGTCACCTGGGAACCCGAGGCGGGTTTTCTCTATGTGGAAGAGTGCGTGCGAACGCAAATTGAGTGTGCGATCTCGCTTGGTGCGCAGGTTTGTTTGAACGAAAAAATTATTTCGGTTTCCATCAATGCTGAATCGATTGAAGTCAGGACAGAGACAGAGCGTTATCTCGCTGCCGGCATGATCGTGACAGCCGGCGCGTGGAGCAGTTCGTGTCTGCAGGAACTGCATCTGCCGCTCGAAGTCGTGAGAAAGGTTCTGTTCTGGAACCCGGTAAGACAGCCTCTCTACAATCTGGATGCGGGAAAGGGGTGTTTCTTTTTTGATATGCCTTACGGGGAATTTTATGGTTTCCCATCCCTGGATGGAGAGACCGTCAAACTGGCTGAGCATACCGGAGGGGCCACGGTTGCCGATCCGGGGAATGTGAATCGGGAATTAATGGAAACCGATGCGCCTGCGGTTTCCCGTTTTGTCAGTGAGGTCATGCCGGCTCTCGATCCGGAACCAGCGCGGCATGCTACTTGTATGTATACAAGAACTCCCGACAGGCACTTCATCGTTGATCGTCATGCCCGAAATCAGCGCGTGGTCTATGGAGCCGGTTTTTCCGGGCACGGATTCAAATTCTCTGCTGTCATCGGAGAAATCCTGGCTGACCTGGCGACGCAAGGCAGCACGGCACATCCGATTGATTTTCTTTCGGCGAGTCGTTTTGCATCCGGCTGAGATCAGCCTGTGTCCAGGTTTACTGTCGCGTCTCCAGGGCCATTTGCGACGAGTATCATAAAACGAGAGCCGCTATGGTTAAATATGATGCGCTCTAGTCAGCCGGTGTCACGGGCAGGATGTGGCCCATTTTGTCGCGTTTGGTCTGGAGATAGAACTCACGATCTTTGTGCGGGGGGGCCACGATCGGAACCTGTTCCACGACTTCCAGATTGAAGCCCGTATAAACATCGGAGTCGGTCTTTTTGGGGTTATTGGTCAGCAGGCGCACTTTGGTCAGTCCCAGATCTTTCAGAATCTGGACGCCGACCGTGAAATCGCGGCTGTCTGCTTTGAACCCCAGTTGAATGTTGGCTTCGACCGTATCATATCCCTGATCCTGCAGCACGTATGCTTTCAGTTTGGGAATCAGGCCGATACCGCGTCCTTCCTGCGGCAGGTAAACGACGGCGCCCGCCGGTTCCTGGCAAATCGCGGCCATCGCCATGTGTAACTGATCTCCACAATCGCAGCGCAGCGAATCGAGCAGGTCGCCTGTAAAGCAGGATGAATGCATTCGTACCAGAGGGGCTTCGACGGAAGCGAGATCTCCCCAGACCAGCGCCACCGGTTGCTGGCTTTCATGCTCTACCGAATAGCCGATGACTTGAACCGTGCCGTAATTTTTGGTGTTGATGGGAACTTCCACTTCGCGGTGCACCAGTTTCTCACTGACATAACGATGGCGGATGACCTCGGCTGTGGAAATGATGGGGATGTCGAACTGCTCTGCAATTTCTCGCAGTTCGTCAGCGTCTGCCATCCCGAACCCTTTCTGGCTGAGGATTTCGATCAGCACACCTACGGGTTTTAATCCGGCCATCTGCAGCAGATCCCCCGTGGCTTCGGTGTGTCCGGCGCGACGGAGGATGCCCCCCTGTTTCGCAAGCAGGGGGTGAATATGGCCGGGACGTACGAAATCGACAGCCCGGGAGGTTTCGTCGCTCAAAGCACGAATCGTAATCGCACGGCATTCGGCACTGACGCCGCTGCCGCTGTCTTTATGGTCGATGGGAATCAAAAACTGTGTTTTGTTCGGTGCCGTATTTTCTTCCGGTCCGACAATCGGGTTGAGCTGCAGGCGTTCGGCGACTTCCTGTGGAAGCGAGACACACAACTCACCACTTCCATATCGCAGCAGAAACTGCACAATCTGCGGAGTAATGGCTTCGGCGGCAACGATAAAATCGCCTTCATTTTCCCGCTCAGAGGAATCCGTCACAATGACCGGTTTGCCTGCCCGTAATTGTTCAAAGACACGTTGTATGTTGGGCAGGGGTGGATTGGTTTTTGCAGGATCAGACATGGGAGTGTTTTGGAGCCGCCTGGATTTTTGGTGGTAATAAGAATTTTTTTAAAACTTAGCTTGAGGGAAAGCCCTGAAGCAAAATCTGTGCTAACTTTCATTCTATAGAAGAGACTTTGGCTGGCAATCAAAGAAATCCTGTTTTTGTAAGAAGAGACTGATTCCCTGAAAATAAATGGAAGAGATCACTGTTTTCAAGGCGTTAATTTGTTTTCACGATCATAGGGAATTATTGAATGGTTCCGCCTCTGACAGTTGTGCCGGTTGTGATTACGGGGACTTTTCAGGTCACAGGATCTAGCCTCGTTTTTTTATCTATGTGAACAAAAGAGCATTCTTGGCGCAACTGACTGGTTAAAACGTTGACAATTCAATAAACTTTGATACATTGAATTATAAGGAAGAGTTTATATTGAAATGAACTTGACCTGACCCGCAGACTTCGACCGATTCCAGTAAATACTGATTGGTTAACTTACCTAAAAAACTTACCTGACAACCCAGCCATTTAACGAACATTTAACGAGCGTTTTCAAATTCAATCATACGTTGAAAGGGCCTGCCTGTAATCGCGCCAAATTATTTGCAGTCAGACCTCAAGTAAAAACGAAACCAGTTGCACAGGAGTTGATGTATGGATTTCCGAATCAAAGGTTCTCGGATGCCCCAGATCCTTATGCTATGTGGAGTGCTGACTCTGTTTCTTGTCTCTGGTCATTGTGTCACGAATGTGCTGGGAGCGCCAGCCGCCGAGGCACAGGTGGATTTTAAAGAAATCCAGATTGGCCCGCATCCGGGTGAAAAAGAACTACTTCTGTTACGAGGTCCTGATTCCCGTCAGCAGGTGGTGGTCACCGGAGTTCTGGCGGATGGTAAACTGCAGGACCTGACCCGAAACGTGACGTATGCCATCGCGCATCAGGATATTGCATCCATTTCCAACGATGGTTATCTCACCCCGCTTAAAGACGGGCAGACCCAGCTCACCGTGACAGCTAAAAATGGTAAAACCGCTTCCATCCCGGTCACCATCCAGGGGATTGCCTCACCAGAGGCGATCAACTTCAAAAATCAGGTTGTTCCGATCTTTACCAAGTTGACCTGTAACAGTGGCGGGTGTCACGGAAAAGCCAGCGGACAGAACGGTTTTAAACTCTCCTTGCTCGGTTTTTATCCGGAAGACGATTTTGAATTCCTGGTCAAAGAAGGCCGGGGCCGTCGATTGTTTCCTTCATCGCCGGCAGAAAGTCTGTTGCTGATGAAAGGAACCGGGGTTACACCGCACGGCGGTGGTAAGCTCGTGAAACCTGATTCCTATGAGTACCGTCTGCTGTATCGCTGGATTGAGCAGGGGATGCCTTACGGAAGTGATAAAGACCGGACGGTGGCGTCGATTGAATGTTTTCCTCCCACTCGCACTATGGGACAGAATGTTGAGCAGCAGATTGCTGTGATCGCCACTTATTCAGACGGTTCTACTGAAGACGTCACACGTATGGCTTTATTTGAAGCCAACGATACCGAGATGGCTGAAGTCAATAAAGAGGGGTTGGTCAAAACATTGGGTCTGTCGGGTGAAGTGGCCATCATGGCGCGTTACCAGGGGCAGGTTTCAACCTTCCGGGCCACGATTCCGCTGGGAGTCAGCATTGCGTCGCTGCCAGCATCGCGGAATCTGATCGACGAAGCCGTCTTCAATAAATTGAAAGTGCTGGGGATTCCTCCTTCACCGGTAGCCGACGATTCGACTTTCATGCGCAGAGTCTACATCGACATCACGGGAACCACACCCAGCGAAGAAGAAGTTAAAGTATTTCTGGCTGACAAAGATCCTGCCAAACGGGACAAACTGATTGATCGCCTGATCGACAGCCCTGCATACGCAGATTACTTTGCCAATAAATGGAATATGGTTCTACGCAACAAAAAACTGCAGCCCGTTGATATCGCAGGTACAAATGCCTTTTATCAGTGGGTCTGGAACAGTCTGTATGAGAATAAACCGTACAACGAATTTGTCGGCGAAATTCTTTCTGCCTCAGGCGAATTCCGACAGAATCCCGCAGTGGTCTGGTATCGCGAAGTCAACACGGTAGAAGAGCAGGTGGAAGACACGGCTCAGCTATTCCTGGGGCTTCGTATTCAGTGTGCCCGTTGTCACCACCATCCTTTCGAAAAGTGGAGCCAGGATGACTATTACGGTCTGGCTGCTTTCTTCAGTCGCGTCGGGACGAAAGATCCCAGCGCCGGGCCAATCGGAACCGGCGGATTCCGCGATCAGAGAATTTTCCATAAAGAAGGGGCTGCGACTGCCAAGAATATCCGTTCGGGAGAAAATCTCAAACCGACGGCTCTGGGAATGCAGCCTCTGGATTTAAGTCCGGAACGCGATCCCCGTGTGGCGCTCGTGCAGTGGTTATCTCGTACAGATAATCCCTTCTTTGCGAAAGCACTCGTCAATCGCTACTGGAAACACTTCTTCGGTCGCGGTATTGTCGAACCCGAAGATGACATGCGGGCGACGAATCCTCCGGCAAATCCGGAGCTGCTGGATGGTCTGGCAAAACATTTTGTAGAAAGCGGTTTTGATATGAAGGAACTGGTGCGTGCGATCTGCCGTTCCAATGCCTATCAGCTCAGTTCGCTGCCGAATGAATATAACCTGAAAGATAAACAGAATTTCTCCCGTTATTATCCCAAACGGCTGACGGCGGAAGTTCTGTATGACGTCTTTCATCAGGTAACGAATTCGACACAGCGATTCTCAGGGCTGCCTGCGGATACCAAGGCGATTCAGATTACGGATGCGACTTCGGCTCCCTACTTTTTGAAAGTATTCGGACAGCCTCAGGCAGATACCGCCTGCGAGTGCGAACGCTCGCAAAGTGCGAATCTGGCTCAGAGTCTGCATCTGCTGAACAGCAAAGAAGTACAGGATAAGATCACCGGCGGCGCCAGCCGTGCTGCGATGCTTGCCAAAGATGACAAACGATCTAACGAAGAAAAAGTACAGGAACTTTATCGTTGGGTATATTCCCGTGCACCTCAAGAGCAGGAAATG
>NZ_CALFPF010000335.1 GCF_937919775.1 uncultured Gimesia sp. | reverse complement strand
GAGAACGTGAATTCCGGCCGATAAAAGATCATATCCGGGGGGGATTCTGCCTGACCTTATCAGGCGGGCAGAATTATTTTTCTAATCCCTAACTCCATAGATAGTGCGGAGTTCGCCTCGACATGTCTTATTGGCTTCGATCTCTGCGTTTTCTGGCCAGCGCCCTCAGCGGCGCTTCTTCGCCCCGGCAACTGGCCCTTGGTTTCAGCATGGGTATGGTGATCGGCCTGGTTCCTAAAGAGAATCTGTTGGCGGTCGTGCTGCTCTTTATTCTGGCCGGCTCGAAGGTCAATCTCTGTTCGGCCTCGCTGTCGACGATGCTTTTCTCCTGGCTCTCATTACTGATTGATCCGCTGAGCCATCTGATGGGGCGTGGTGTGCTGCTGGCGTCACCTTTGCAGGGTTTCTGGCAATCCGTTTATGAACTCCCTTTTGCGCCATGGACCGACTTCAATAATACCATTGTGATGGGCAGCCTGATTCTGGGACTGTTATCGTTCTACCCCACATATCGCCTCTCGAAACCTCAGTTTGAAAAATATACGCCTCTGGTAGCAGAGAAATTGATGAAATATCGCATTGTCAAAATTCTCTGGGGAACGGAAGTGGGCGCGATCGTAGGGGAAGTCGCATGAAGTGGAATTACCTGCTGCCTCGCTTCACCATTGCTGCCATCATCTGGGTCTTTTTTGCCTGTGCCTTCGATCCACTCGTCCGCATGGGAGTAGTCCGGATGGGACAATCTCTGACCGGAACGGAAGTGGATGTCGTCAGTCTGCAGACCGGGTTCTTTCCGCCTTCGTTTAAGACGGGGCCGGTCAGTATCACCAGTCATTCCAATAACAAACGCAATCTGGTTTCATTCGATCAAATCGAAATGAAGCTGTCCGGCAAACCGTTGATGTATCGTAATCTGATTGTCGAGGAAGCGACCGTCTCCGGAATGGAATTTGATACGCCCCGCGCGACGGCAGGCCACGTTTCCGAAAACACATCAGATCAACCCGCAACCGGCTTCACGTTCGATGCCAGCCGGTTTCGTCAAGCATCCCAGGAACTGGGAAAATCCTGGTTGAGTGTTCTGACAAGTTCGGCGGCCGAGCAGTTAGATCCGAATCGTCTGGAAACCGTGCGTGTTTCCAAAGTGATCGGGCAGGAATGGAAGCAGCGTTTTGCACAATACGAAACGCGTCTGCAGCAGGTCAGGCTGGAAGTGGATTCGGTACAAAGTACAGTGAAAACGGCTGAAGGTAAGACAATTGACAAAATCAAGACGTACGCCCAGTCGGCAGAACGTGTTGATCAGCTTGTCAGAGAAGGAAAGCTGATTCGTAACGAACTGAGTTCGCTTCCACAAATTGCACAACAGGATTATCAACGGATTGAACAGGCAAAAAAACAGGATTTAGCAAACCTCGACCAACTGGTCGACTCCGTCTCTCCCGACCCACAGAAAATTCTGCATGCCTTTATCGGCGAGGAATTGTCCCGGCAACTGGAGCAGGTCTTCGGCTGGTCGAACATCATGCTGCAAACAGTCAAGACTTTGCGGGATGAGCAGGAACCGGAACGCATCCAGGGCGAATGGATCGATTTTCGTCGCGATACCGGATTGCCAGATATTCTCTTTAAAAAAATCCGTTTAACGGGAGCCGCGCGGGTCGATCAACAGAAATATCCCTTTGTCGGGCTCATCAAAGACCTCTCGTCCTCCCCCGCAACATACCGCCAGCCGATTATGTTGCAGGCTCAGGTCGAAGCGGAAGCCGACATCAGGTTTGCGGGAGACCTCAAGTTTTATCAAGCGAATCCCACTCATGATTTTGTCGTCCTGTTCAAACTGCCTCATCAGAAAAAAATCACTCTCGAAAACTCCGAGCAGCTTTCGCTCGATCTGATTGCGGACCAGACGGAGTGTCGATCACAGCTTTCTTTCAGAGAGCATGATTTTGAATGTCGCCTTGAATTCAGTCAGACTCCGGTCCATTTTCAACTTTCTACCTCTCAATCTGAATATCAGTCGATGGCAGGCATCCTGTCACAGACACTGGCTTCCATTGATTCGATTTCCGCGACATTACATTGTTCCGGCAGTTATGAACGACCGGAAGGGAGAATGGAATC
>NZ_CALFPF010000334.1 GCF_937919775.1 uncultured Gimesia sp. | reverse complement strand
CAGCATGATGGATTCGAAATTCATCATGTATTTACGTTAGGTCATACTTCAGTAATTGAACTCTTACTGGAGTATTCAGGGGAGTTTCGTATTTGGGGGAATCATATCCCGGAATACTTCGGTTGAAGCGACTTGAGTCATTGGTTCCCCTGGAACTTCACATCGCAACGTCCTGTGAACAACACGGGGGTATTGCTCACAGGTATTACAAATTAAATTGTGTGTGATGAAGTTTTGATTTAGAAGTGCCTGTGTTCCGAGTGAAATCCAATAATCGAAAAGCGTAACTTGTCGTTAAAATATAGTTCATTGTATTTTTACAAGGACTCGCTTTTTTTGAATTGAGTGGTTTACCTCAGCGAGCGGGATGATGTTGACGGTATGCAACAGAATCGAAGTATTTTCCTGTATCAATCAATCATTGACAGTGGGATAAGGTGCTGGGTTACAGTCTACGAAATGTGGAAAAAATCATTTACTATACATGCGGGATCAAGCTTCGCTACAATCGTGAACGATATGAATTTAAATTCTTTTCAGGATCTGCCAAGTAGCAAGTTGTCGTTCACAGAAATGAATGGGTTCTCAAATGCCTAAGACTGACAATGATCAACCGCAGGGATGTCTTACAAAAATTCTGACGCTGGTTGGGTTGAATTGGCTCATCAAGCCGAAAGAGAAAAAAACGCTTCCGTATCGGCTTAAAGACAACTTCCTGTCACCTGCAGAAGCTTCGTTTTACGGTGTTCTTAAAAAAGCCGTAGGGGAAGAACTGCTAATCTGCCTGAAGGTTAATTTGGGTGATCTGTTCTTTGTGTCGAATTCAATCGAAAAACAGGCGTTCCGCAATAAGATAAACCGCAAACACGTAGACTTTTTGTTATGTGATCCGACACTAATCAAGCCTCTACTTGGAGTGGAGCTTGATGACTCCAGTCATTCTCGAAAAGATCGGCAAGAGCGAGATCAATTCGTCGATTCCGTTTTCGCAGCGGCAGGGTTGCCCCTGTTACATGTTCCTGCAGCCAGAGGGTACAGAGTTCCGGAAATCGCGGAACTGATTCATCAGCACTTGAAAAAAGCGAATGTGCAACCGGCTGAGATCATTATTCAAAATGACAAACCCTTGTGTCCGAAGTGTGATACACCGATGGTTGTTCGTAAATCAACGAAGGGAATGCGCAAAGGGCAGGAATTCTGGGGATGTAACAATTACCCCCAATGTAGAGAGACGATAATGCGGTAAGAATGATTCAAGCTTACAAAAAAATCAAACCAGTTCGCGAATGGGTGTCTGCTGATCGATTAAGTATTGGGGACGGCCGTTATTGTCGGCGATGGTGGTCGTTGCGACATCGATACCCAGATTGTGATACAGGGTCGCAAAGACTTCCTGCATGTGCACCGGGCGATCGACGGCTTCTTCGCCTAAGCGGTTGGTCGAACCAATAACCTGACCGGTTTTCATTCCACCTCCAGCCATGAGCGCCGCATGCACGCGCGGCCAATGATCGCGGCCTGCATTTTTATTGATTTTGGGAGTGCGGCCAAATTCGCCCCAAACCAGAACCGTCACATCCTTGTCCATGCCTCGTTCGTGCAGGTCTTCAACTAAAGCGGCGACGCCTTGATCGAGTAAGGGAATCACTTTGCGGGCATGACCAAAATTATCACCGTGCCAGTCAAAGTGAGCGAAGCTGCAGGTCACACAGCGGGCACCTGCTTCGACAGCGCGGCGCGCCAGCAGAAACCGGGACATGATCGCCTGATAGCCATTATCCAGCGGATAGTTTAAAACCTTCGGGCTGTCTGTTCCATAACGTGCACGGACTTTGGGATCTTCTTTTTCCAGATCAAGGGCTTCTACCAAACGGGAGGAGGACAAGACTTCTAAAGCCTGCTTCGTGTATCCGTCGTATGTTCCATCCGTGAGCCGAGTCTCTGAGACTCTGCGAAAGCGGTCGAGTTCGTTGAGCAGGTTGGCGCGTTCATTCAAACGGGTATTGGAAATCGAATTGAGTGTCATGTTTTCCATCACACGTCCATCCGGTCGAAAGGGAGCGTGTTCCAATCCGAGGAAACCGGAGCTTTTGATATTCCAGGGATTGTGTGCCATGTTGTGAGATAAATCGATGTAAGCAGGAACGGTCGGGTGAACCGGTCCTTTGACTTTCGAAAGTGCCGAACCCAACGCAGGCCAGCCCCCTTGAGGTTGCGCGCTGCGGAAATGATGGCCCGTGCAACATTCAAACGAATCATGGCGGCCTTCTGCGCCGACCAGCGAGCGAATGATTGAAAACTTATCCATCATGCCAGCGACGCGCGGCATTAATTCGCTGATTTGAATTCCAGGCACGTTCGTATTGATCGGCTTAAACTCGCCTCGGATTTCATCGGGTGCATCGGGCTTCAGGTCAAACATATCCTGATGCGGCGGACCTCCCGCGAGGAAAATCATGATGACCGCTTTGTGTGAAGACTTTTTCCCGCTCTGTTCCTGTGCCTTCAGTATTTGAGGCAGAGAAAGTCCCCCCAGCGCCAACCCGCCAATCTGCATGAATGAACGGCGGGGCATCTGGTCGCACAGACGAATCGATTGATTTTCAATCCTGAGCATCAATTTCAGCCTTCTGATGAAGTAAACGATTTTGAACACAGAGTTTAAAACAGGTTATCAGTCGCATAAGTCTACGCTAATGTGACGTTGCTTAACAGAATAATCGGCCGAAAAGAAAGGAAAATTAAGAAAATCAGCGCTGCATACGAAACTCCCCCAATGCGGGTGTTACAGGTGCCCGCTGTCCATCGGAAAAAGCAATGATCACTGTAAAACTAGATGGTCCTTTTGAGCATGACGCGACCATCTACCACATTGCCGAAAATGGTGAGTCGATAGCTGCGGACATTTTCCAGCAGAGTGATTTCGCCTGCTTGCGAAGTGATCCAGCCTTTCTGTTCGAGCGTTTTCAAGTGTCGGGAAACGACGTTGAGTGAGTGAATTTCACAGGCGCTGGCAATCTGCTGGCAGAGGGGCGCGACGCCTGTGCGGTCAATTTCACGGGTGATGTAGTCAAGAATCTGCTGTTGGCGGTTGGTTAAATACTGGTGCATTGAATTCTCCTGTGCGCGTCGGGGTGCGCGTTTGCGGGGCGCATAAGGGCGCCAACGATCATCCATGAGAGTCAGACCCGGATTCCAATACAGGTCTCGAAAAGCAAAATACAATGACGATTTTAATGCGACTACCTGCAGCGAGTCGCACGCGGCCACCACCAGGTGAATGGGGAAGGGAATCAACGAACGTAAAGCATATATACAGTATCGTCGCTCGTCAATCAGAATTTGAGGAGAGTTCCATTTATTCTGTGGTAGATTGAGAAAACGGCTGTCGTAGGTCACCTGAAGGGCACGAAATTATAGTAAACAAACTTTGATCAATTTCTGATAATTGGACTTTGAAAACGCAACGTATTAGATTATATTGATGCATTGTAAACAATATTAAGATAACTGCTTGCGCTTCTATGTTAATCTCTTGAATTCAGGAGAGTCGCGATGTCTGCAAACAATCCCACCTGCCATCCACAAATTTCCCGCCGGACGGCAATCGAAGTTGGCTCTCTCAGCCTGCTCGGATTTGGGATCAATCATCTGGATGCCCTGCGAGCCGAAGCCGCAGCGCCGCCCAAACACCAGACGGCCAAATCGTGTATCTTCATTTTTCTCTCGGGGGGACTGTCGCAGCACGAGAGTTTCGATATGAAACCGAATGCCAGCGACGAGGTCCGTGGCGAGTTCAATCCGATTTCCACAAAGATCCCGGGGCTCCAGATTTCGGAACATCTTCCGATGCTGGCACAACGCAGTCATCTCTGGTCATTATGTCGTACATTAACGCATGGCTCAAATGAGCATTCGATGGGGCATCACATCATGCTGACCGGACGTTCGGATGTGCCGGTTGGTTTTAATCCAAGTCGCCCGATGAGTACCGACCACCCTTCAATCGCCGCCATCGCTGGTGACGTGATTCGTGCCCGCACCAATCTGCCGCCTGCCATCGTGCTGCCAGATAAGATCGTGCATCGATCAGGTCGCGTGGTTCCAGGACAGTTCGCTGGCAGAATGGGTTCCAATCGTGATCCCTGGTTTATCGAAGCGTCACCGTTCCACGTTCAATCGTATGGCGCATTTCCGGAATATGCTTTCGATCATCAACAACGGGGTGGCGATGACAAACGTCTGTTTCAGACTCCGCATCTGAAATTGTCGCAAGGCATGACACAAGGGCGGATGAATAATCGGATCGGCTTACTCAAAGAACTCGGGAAACAGCGCAGGATACTCGACAATGCCGGTCAGGTTGAAAGTTTTGATCGCTATCGCAGTGCGGCAATTTCTCTGTTGAACGATGACAAAGTCCACTATGCGATGGATGTTACGCAAGCGGACGACAAAGTACAGGAACGTTACGGCAAAAATTCGTTTGGCTGGTCGTTGCTGATGGCGCGACGCCTGGTTCAGACGGGCGTCAATCTGATTCAGGTCAATCTGGGCAATAATGAATCGTGGGATACACACGGCAATATGTTCCCGCACCTCAAAGACAAATTATTGCCGCCGACGGATCGTGCGGTTTCTGCACTGCTGGACGATCTGTCAGAAAGCGGACAACTCAAAGATACGCTGGTTGTCATGTGCAGCGAGTTCGGACGGACTCCCAAAATTTCCCAGCTTGCGTCAGTTTATGCCCACCCGGGCCGTGATCACTGGGGCGCAGTTCAATCGGTCTTCTTTGCCGGGGGAGGCATAAAAGGGGGCCGCGTTGTCGGTACCACAGATAAGATTGGCGGATTCCCGATTGATCAACCTCAGAAGCCGGAAAACTTTGCGGCAACCATCTATCGCGCGTTAGGCTTGCCGCAAACAACCAATTGGCATGACGATGTCGACCGTCCCCACTTCATCTACGAAGGGGAGCCGATCCCAGGGCTCACTTAACGGACTGCTAAACGTTTCTCAAAGCGGGTACGATTTCGGTGCGCGAGGCATAACCGGCAGGAATAATTCCCGCACAGACTCCCGTAGCGAATGCCAGCAGCATTCCCACCCAGGCCAGATGAAATGAGGGAATGAAGGCCACGGTGACCGCTTCGGCTCCGACGGAAAGACTGCTGACTTTGAGGGTGATCAAAGCAGTGCCCACACCCAGCAGGCCTCCCGCGAAACTTAACAGAGTGCTTTCCGCGAGCACCAGTCCGAAGACTTTGAACCCTGAAAAACCGAGTGTCCGCAGAACCGCGTGTTCCTGAATCCGGTCTTCGACCGACATCAGCGTCGTGGTGGCAACCAGCGCGAGTACAAGACCGACGCAAGCCAGGCCCAGGTAGTGGGCCATCTCAATCAACTGCGATAAATCCCCCAGACTTTTCGCCTGAAAAACTCCTTTGGAACGGGTATTGGTTTCCACGGGACCGCCACGAAATCGTTCATCAATGGCGGCACTGGTCACTGCAGGATCGGTGCCCGGATTCAGAATCACTTCCAGTTGGGTGACCGTACCAACCAGATTGACGCCCTGGCGTCGTTGCAAAAATTCCAGGTGACTGTAAATGTAATTTTCTTCCGCAGGGTTATCACTGCGATAGATGCCGGCGACATTTACCGAGAGGTCACCGATCGAAAACTTATCGCCGACTTTGATGCCACGTCGCGCTGCGACAGCCCGCCCGACAATGGCGGCGTCCTGATGTGTTTCAAATTCCGTCCAATTGCCCGAAACGAATTCAAAATCCCGCGCGGTACGCAGTTTTTTGGGAGGGACACCATAAAACACGACGATGTCCAGGCTCGCACGACAATTGTTCGTGAAGACCTGAATCGGTACGACGTCTTTGACGTTTGCGAATTTAGCAATCTGCCGATCATAGTCCTGAGGAAGATGGCTGGTAGCGGGACAGAATTTATTGGCCTGAAACACGATTAAAGAACCGCGGGCCTCCTGGCGCTGTTTGAGATCGTTCATGCCTTCCTGAATGGATTGGATAAAGCAGAAGACAAACAGCGCCACCGCAGAACCGGCGACGGTCAGCATCGTTCGCGCACGATGCCCCCAGAGAGTTTTCAGAATGTAGCCACCCAGTTTCATATTAGTTCCCCACTTGAGACGCCGGAAGTCACTAACGATTTCGGATTACCGTGGTGTACCTGGACCAGTTTCCCGTGATCAAGATAAAACTGTCTGTCTGCGATTTGCGCCGCCGCAGCATCGTGGGTCACCATAAGCATCGTAATGTCGAGTTCCCGGTTGAGTCGTTGTAACAGGTCCAGAATTTGTCCTGACGTTTCCGGGTCCAGATCGCCCGTGGGTTCATCGGCGACGACAATCTTGGGATGTTTGACAATCGCGCGTGCGATGCCCACACGTTGTTCCTGACCGCCCGACATCTGGCGCGGATAATGGTCTGCACGATCCAGCAGATCAACCGCCTGCAATGCGACTTCCACTCGTTTTTTTCGTTCGGAACGGGACATGGGTAACAGCAGCAACGGGAGTTCAATGTTTTCATACGCGGTGAGAACAGGGACCAGGTTATGTGTCTGAAAGATGTAACCCATATTCGCAGCCCGCCAGTGTGCCTGTTGCCCGCGGGAGAGCGCCGTGATCTCAATCCCATCGACGACAATCGACCCCGCGTCAGGATGGTCGATACTGGCAATCAGATTCAGCAGGGTCGATTTGCCGGTCCCGCTGGCGCCCATTAATGACAGGAATTCACCCTGATCGATATCCAGCGAGACACCGTCCAGTGGAGAGATTGTCTCCCCCCCCTTATGATATTGTTTGCTCAGATTTCTGATAACGACAAGCGGCATGTTTAGTTTCCTTCCTGATTGGATTCGCCGGTGATCTGAATGCGCGCTTCCGGTTGAAGATCTGCTGGGGGAGAGGAGATCAGATGGCTGGTCGGGTTCAAGCCTTGTTTGACTTCCACCAGTGGCCCGCTGGAATTCGATTCAATTTCGATCAACTGGCGTCGGGCGATCCGCTTTGATTGATCTGCAATCCAGACAAAGACTTGTCCCGCTTCATTTTGTTCCATCATTTTTCTGGGAATATAAATGCGGGTTTCTTCTTTAGTTCCAATCTTTTCTGCCTGCAGCTCAGGAGCCAGGAATGTAACGTCCACCAGCATTTCCGGTTTTAACAGCGGCGAGGAATTCACGATTTCCACTTTGACCTGGAGCGTGTTTTTCTGAATATCTGCTTCAGAACTGATATAGAGCACCTTGCCTGTAACGGGCTGGCTGAGCGCGGGGTTATTAATTTGCACGGGCTGGTTTAAGCTGACTTTAGGAATATCTTCAAAGCGGACATCCACTCTGATCTGCAACATTTCCGGTCGGTACATCGTAACGACGGTACTGCCGTCATAGCCGGTCATCTGTGTTAGCATGTTTCCGACGCTGGAGCCCGGATGGCCGATGAGTCGATAAATACGCCCGTCAACGGGCGCCCGAATTGTCATACGATCTAAAGCCAGTCTGGCTTCCTCGACGGCGACCTGTGCCTGCTCCAGCCGCGCTGTTGCCGCATTGACTTTGGCAATCGTTTCATCGCGGGCCTGCGTTTCTTCCGTGAGCAGTTCAAATTCTTTCTGAAGTGCATCCGCCCGCGCTTTTAATGCCTTGCGTTCAGCCACCAGCGAAGTGCTGCGACCGTCCAGTTCTTCATGAGCAGCGCGGGCGGATTCCAGTTCGGTGAGTGATTCATCAACGGTGCGTTTTGTGACGGCGTTTTTTGCAGAAAGTCTGCGTTGATAATCGTTTTCGGCAAAACTCATTTGTGCTTTTGCACGGCGGACCAGAAAGGGCAAGTTTTTTAACTCGGTTTCGATTTTGGCTAGTTCCGCTTCGGCAGCTCTTAACGCCGCTTCACGATGCACGGGTTGTGCGAGACGAATTTCCGCTGCATTCAGCGTTGCTTTGGTCAGTTCCCGTTCCGCCTCGCGCAGATCTTTGTTCGCAATCGCGTTTTTCAGGGAAAGTTCCGCATCTGCTTTGACCAGTAACGCAATCGGTTCGCCTTGTTTCACACTTTGATCTTCCACCACCAGCAGTTGTTCCACGACGCCCGGTGATAAAGCCGCGACGCGAATCGGGGTCGGCCGCGGTTCCACCCAGCCGGCTGCCTGAAAAAGGGGCGTGCCTGCGTTGCGAATGGCGGATTGCATCACAATGACCGGCATCACAGTAACCGGTTTAGGAGGAAAGATCAGATCACGCGAGACCCAGAAGATCAGTGCCAGAAATCCGACCAGCAGCGTTCCCGGCAAAAGATAGCGCGTGATGAATCGCAACCGCGTGTGCCCTCGGACTGTTGAGGGCGCACTGCGGTCGATGGCTAATTGTGATAAATCGACTTGAGTCATCATTCAGTTCCGTACAAAAATACCATTGGCAAACACAGTCAAATTGCCGGCGTCATCCCGCTGGGCTTTGCCTTTGACAACGACGGTCTGCAATTCTTTGAGGTTTAACAGCTTTCTCGCATCTTCGTTGATCAATGTTCCCTTTTCATCCACCACTTTGATTAATGCCATCGCGGTGGGCAGCTTGTCGGTTTCACAGCAGTAATCCCAGGGTTTGGCGCAGCCGTCGCCGGGAATATCACTGCAGGCTTTCAAAGAGTTATCCACAATCGAAAATACGGCCCGGCCGTCGACCCAGGGGTTTTCGCTGCCTCCAATACGGCCGACGAGTACCACTTCTTCATCATTGACGGCCGATTTACGGGCATCAATGACTTCTTTGGCTCCCGCGGGTTCACTGGTGAGTAAGACTTCTGTCGTGGTCGTCGGTTTGGTCTCTGACGATTCCGTGGAACTCTTGTTTTCCGGCGCAGAGGTTGGTCCACCGCATCCCGCGACAAAACAGGCTGCGCCTGAAAATAAGATCATTTGTGATAAGAAACGTTTCATTCTTTCAATCCTTTACAAAAAGTGTTTTGCTCGAAATCTGTATTCGAACGGTCATTAAACTGATTTTAATCCATCGATAACTGGTAGCCTGAGTGCCCGCAGAGCAGGGGGGATTGCTCCCAGTAATCCCAGCAGTATGCCGACACCACAGCCGATCAACAGCGAAATGCTGTCGATCTGAAGTGAGAAAGCGCCCATCGTAAATCGCACTGAAACGCCATTGATCAGGAAGACCGCGATCAACGCGGCGATCAGGCTGGCGGCTGTTGCCAGCAGAACTCCTTCCTGAATCAAACTGATTACGATCGCGCGTCGTAAAAAGCCGAGCGTCTGCAGAGTCGATAGTTCTCTGGTTCGTCCGACGACGGCACCATACAACGTATTCAAGCCAGCAAACACGCCAGCGCCGGAAACCAGAAATACGACCAGCCACGCCAGCAGGCGAATCGGGCCGTAATCTTTTTTCAGACCCTGGTAATAATCCACCTCCCGGATCGACTGCAGTTCCAGGTCGAGGCGTTCTTTGCAGAACAGGTCCAGATCCGGATAATCTGATGGTGAATTCAAAGTGACAGCAACCAGACTTAAATCCTGGCGTTTCATTGCCTGCTGTAATTCATCCAGTCGGCACCAGATTTCTGATTCAAACGCCGAACCGGCGGCGGAAAAGGTACCGCTGATCCGCCAGGTTCTGCCTTCCATAATCAGTTCCTTACCGGCTGCCATTTGATCGTTGGTCAGGTCCAGTTTAGTCGCCGCCAGTTGCCCTGTCATGATTTCACCCGGCCCCGGCCAGCTTCCCGATTCCAGTTGCACCTGCCTGCGCACCAGTAACGCGGATTGTGTGACCCCACGTACCAGGCCCATCGCCGTTTCCTGTTGATCGGGGATTTCAATCTGGGTTCCGAGATAGAGTTCGGGTGAGACGTATTTTCGGTCATGAAAGGTTTTGATCCCTGCCACACTGGCCGAAACGAGTTCGCTGGTTCGCATGGGGATCGACGAGTATTCCAGATTTTCTCCCATGCCCAGCGAAAACAGCAGCGCCACCTGCGGATCTCCGCTGACGGTGAGCGAGTGCTCCAGGCCGCGAATGAAACCGATCACGACAAAGACCAGCACAATCACGGTCGTCAAACCCGTCAGGGTGAGCAGCGTGCGCATCGGTCGGCGAAATAAATTCCGCACGCCGTATTCCCACGGGATTAATGAGAAGCGAAACATGGAAGATCATTCTGAATTTGCCGACCAGCGCAGAACTGTCAAATCACCAATGCGCAGGCGGTATCGAAACGGAAATCGTGTGAACGAGAGCGTGTCGAGAAATCAGAACGGAATCAGCATTGAAAGGACATCTGCAGGCAGCGGAGCTCGCGCCCGGAAGAGTTGTCAGGTTCAAAGAGAACTTTGTTGTGCTGACTGTTTAAGCTGAGAAGCTGAAATTGCGCGTCCGGGAGCGTCATTTCTGCCCAGACAAGAGTCGTCGCTGCAAGATCAATCTGGCTAGAGCCTTCAATAATGGCACCGGCACAGAGGCACTGGCAGCAATCGTTGGCAGGAGTCTGCGGGACCAGAGGGTTTTCCGGCGACTCAGAACGACAGTGACTGCAGCAGGGAGGGCTGGCTGCCTCTGTACCTTCACTGTTTTCCAGCATGCAATTAAAAGGGCAGGCAAGAATCAATGTTGTTAACAGAAGAGACAGCAATTTGGCAATCACGGATCACCTTTCGAAAAAAGACCAGTCTCCATCCTAGTCTGTGCACTGCCGTCTGACAATATCATTTTTGTTGCTTCAACTGAAATTCAGGAAAGCGTTGCCTGTCACGCTCCCGAATGCGAATCCAGTGATCCGTGAATGACAGATTATCGTGGACTTCGACAGGCGGCATATGACACTGCAGACACTGGCTTTCCATCGATTCCTTTGAGCAGACGGGAGCATGTCCTTTCAGATCACTATGACAGTTCAGGCAGACCCGTCGATAGACTTCGGGGTCTCTACTGGCCTGCTGATGAGGATTATGGCAGGTGGTGCAGTCGAAACGCGATGACTTGTCAGCCGGCAGTTTCAGATCTCCCTGTTTGAGAAAACACGGGCTTTGCGACAGGCCTACCGGGGCAAAACGAATCAGCAGTTCACTGTCAGGATGAATTTCATCCGGTTCCAGCTGATCAGAACGCCGATGGCATTCACCACAACGGTTGATCGATTCCAGCGGACTTAACTGATTCCACTTGACGAGTTTTAAATCTTTTTCACCACGTTCCGCGGCTCTGATATGTTCTGCACCATTCAGATGACACCGCACGCAAGAGACGCCGGCGATCATCTGAGAAGTTTGAATTTCCCCGGGAACATTTCCCAGATAGGATGTGTGACAACCGAAACAGTTCAGCGTATTTGCGTGTGAGCTGACTTCGCCGAGCGCCTGAATGCCGGACTTGCTGTGTGCCAGTTCCTGCAGTCCGAGTGTGATGCCCAGTTTGCCGGAGGGATACCAGGAGACGATGTGTTGCAGCAGTTCCGACTTTCCTGCTTCATTCGGGAACAGTGAAACTGGTGTGATGGCGTGCAGGCCGGAGCCAAAGAACCAGTCAATGCGAACCGGATTTGGATAGCTGTCACAACTTACCCAGAGTTCATCATGGTCTTTGTAGAAATGGTAGGTGCGTCCGTTTTCTTTCAGGGTAATTTTTCTGCCGGCAAATTTATCGATGACATCCGGGTCGTTCGCTTTGCGGAGGGTTCTGAGATGTGGTGCTCCGGCGAACTGCTGGCAAACTTTTTCATGGCACTCGCAACACTGTTTCATTTTGACCGGTTGTTCGGTGGCTCGTACTTTGGGAACAAACAGATTGGGCTGATGCGAGCCGTACAGATACCAGGCGGTACCTGAAAAACAGGCCAGCAGCAGTATTATCAGCGGTGGTATAAATGGATATTTCCGGCTCATTGCAGTGTATCCAGCATGTTCTGACTGGGGACTACCAGTTGATCGTCGGGATCTAGTTTAATCAGTTCACGAAACGTTTCTGCCGCCGAGTCAGGGGCTCCTGATTCCAACTGGATCTGGGCTTTCGCATATAATGACTCGCTCTCTTTGGCGGATAAATGTTTGAGCGCCGCTTCCCAGTCACCGCGCGTATAATTCTCAATGGCGGTCTGAAACGTGTTTGAGTTTTCGGTTGGTTTACTCTGATTTGAACTGGTTGTCAGACCTGTTTGATTCAAACGCTGATCGGCGTTTTCGTTTGAAATTTGAGCAGCCTGAAATCTGAATTGACTCGGATTTCCCATTTCCAGTTTTTCCTGGTAGGCCAGTTCTTTCTGGCAGAGTTGAAATTCTCTGATCACTGCCGGAGTATGGTAATGTTGCAGCAAGGGATGCAGCACCCGCAAAGCAGCCGTATAGAGTTTCATCGCGCGAAATGTTTTCGCCTGCAACAATGCGGGACGCGGGTTGGGCAAACCGGACAGGATTCCCCACCAGTCGGAACATTCCGGCGTGCCGGCAGAGTTTGGCAGGGAATAGGTCCACTGTTTTCGGTTCAGGAAATCTTTGACGGGCAACAGTTCCACAATTTTGGGGCTGCTCAAGAGCTCTCCGGACCAGCCGAACGGAATCACGGAGGCGTCGACGGACATCGGTTGCCAGCGGCTGTCGACCAGCGCGCGAATTGTTTTGACATCTCCATTGGGGACTAACAACAACTGGCAATCCCGGTTTTTTAAACGCACCCACCAGCCTCCCCAACTTCCATCGGCGCGGGGGTGCTGAAATTCCCAGCCATTCGATAGCTCTTCGTTCAAGGAAAGCTCTTCAAACAGCCGTCCCTGCAGCAGAGCCTGCCTGAGCGTTCGGACGGGTTGAATCTTGCGATCCGATTTGATCCAGCAGAGCATGCCTGCAGAAGCGGTACCCATGCAATGCGCGGTTCCCTGATAGTTGAGCGGGCCGATTGTCTGGTTCAGTAATGTAATATCTAATTCGGGCGCAATGCCCCAGCCAAGTCGTTGTGCTTGTCCCGGTAGATTTCCCGCAGCAGATTTCCAACTCAATACAAGTATACCCACCATCAAGAGTAACCTGCCCATTGCCGGGGAAAGGAACGGTTTCAGTTTCAGTCTGCGCGGGGATAATTCAGAAGCACACATGCACTGACCGGCAACCAGGGTAACGCCGATGGCACACGGGCCCAAGCTGTCATTATTTGTCCAGCCCGGAATGGCGAAGGCGAGCAGCGCGACCGTTTCCAGCCAGCCGTTCGAAGAAAAGATGAGAAACAGGGCCGTTCCGATTGTGAGAATACCAAAGCTGATGACTTCAATGGTAGCACCGTTTAGAAAGGTCGGATGCCAGACGGTCAGCGCCAGAAGTTCCTGAGGGTAAAACAGACCGGGAAACAGTTGCAGAAACGAATCAAGGGGAGTGAACCAGCCGCGGGGGGTGAGCATCAGCGCCAGCAGCGAAGCTAGTACAAGCAGGCTTGATTGTTTGCGATGTGGGACATGCACCGTACGAATTCCCGGCAGCCAGGGGACCAGAACTATTACCACGATTCCCAACAGGCAGAGCGGCGAACTATTGGCCCAGAGCGCGAGCAGGAGCAGTATCGGAATCAGTTTGTTTGGAGTTGGTTTTCGACACCAGCGTTCGGTCAATACCCAGGTCAGAAACAGGAACCAGCAGTCCAGCAGTCGCGGCGCTGGTTGCCAGGCCCCGTTGGCGGCCATGAAAGCCAGCGTGACGATGAAAAACGCCGTCCAATTCAACTGTTCCTCATAGCGTTTCATAAGAAAATAGACGAGTATCCCGACCGCAGCAAATTTCAGTAGCATGAGCCCCGAAAATCCGGCCAGTTGAAAGGTCAGGTAAAACGGGAGCCCACCTAACCAGTCGGCTTCAGCAAGGGGAGTGCCGGCTGTTAAGATCGGGCCGGGGGGCGCCAGCTCCGACATCACGACACGACCGCGGCTCAACTGCCACCAGATTTCCGGAGTAGCAACGGGTGTCAGTACAAAACTTGCTGTCATGATCAACAGCAAAAATCTGCGCAGTCTTCCATCAATCGTTGATAAGTCTGGTTCAGTCATGCGGCGCTGTACTGTGAATCAAAAACAAGTAGAACGGAGTGAGTGTCAATAAAGAGAGATCACGCAGAGATGGTATCGACGTCATTATATAGTTGTGTGAGAGTGATGAATATGGTTGTTTTGGGGCTCTCTACAGAGAATTGAGATTTCCCGTGTTACGTGTACCTGTACTACGTGTCGCGCGAGGGGCGTATGATATCATTCCACGGATCAAACGAAAAAAGCCCGATCGAGTTTACGATCGGGCTCTGATGATTCCATTTTTAACGAATATCACGGATGATTTATTTCGCCAGCGTTTTGATTTCGTCAGACGTCAACACACGATCAAAGACGGCGATCTCATCCAGGCGTCCTTCCCAGTTCGACTGGTTGTCCGTGCGTCCGCCAAAGAAGAGCTGTTCGAGCAGCGGGCCTTCAGCTCCAGACGCTGATTTCAGTTCGATTTCCAGATTGCCGTTCAGATACACTTTCACCATCTGTCCGTCCCGCACCAGTGTGACCTGATTCCAGGTCCAGCGCTCGACAGCAGTTGAGCCGGCGTGGAGTTTGTGGTCGGTGCCATTCATGTAAACCAGTTTGCCGGGGAACTGAATTCCGCCGAGACCGAGATGATCGCCGTAAGCGGCAAGACCATGATCGGGGCCTTGGGAAAACATCCAGCCGCTGATATCGCGGGCATCCAGAGGAATGCCGTTCCAGATCCAGAGTGAGATCGAGTAGTGGTCTTTGAGATCATTGATGCGTGCCTGCAGACGATTGCCGACAAAATGTACGGCTCGGTTTGTTTCATCCGCTTTGCAGAATGATTTCGAGCGGGGGCCTTCCAGGAAATAAGCGATAGCCGGTTCGTAGAACGCATCACGCTGATTACCGGAGACATCGCGTGCCCGGGGGCCATTAAACTCATCCAGTCGCCAGTAGGCGGCCGGCTTTAAAGTGAGGATGGCTTCTGCAGCCGGTCCGCGGCTCTGCTGATAATAGCGACGGGTGTGATTGCTGACCTTTTCCAGCAGTTGCAGATCCGATTCGACAATTCTGGGTTCGGCTAAAACTTCCAAACCAGCCGAGCGTGCTGCCCAGGTGTTGTAGCCACCAATCAAATGCTGTTCCGGAGGGGGTATATAACCGTCGCCTCCGTTGGCCAGTTCAATGACCATCGTTTTTGCGAGCGGGCTTTGCCGCTTCAGTTTTAAACCGGTTAAGGCATAGGTTTCGTTGGGTGTTGTTGTAATCGCAATATCGCCGATGCGGAGTGCCTGTGTGACGATTTCAGTTGACTGGCGCTCATGCAGGATGACCTGCTCGCGGGCATAAATTTCTTCGGTCGTTTTCGGAAGCCGGTCACCCGTTTCCTTCACGATGCGTTGCGACCATTCCAGGAGTTGTTTGTTGGGCACGCGGTAATTCATCTGCAGGCGGTTTTCCGCCATTTCGATGTCGGCGTCCTGCAAATATTTGATGTTCTTATAAGCTTGCATGGTGATTTTGATCAGACCCTGTGCGTATTCATTGATATCGTCGGTAAAAGCCCACTGGTCTTTGGGTTTGGTGTAGTCGCGACGGTAGATGTCACCACTACAGCCATGCGACATGATGGCGACAAAGGGAGGGGCGTCCTTTTCGACTTTCTTATCCAACTGTTCCTGCAGACCGTTACAGTACAGTCCGAAGTAGTCGGCGGAGAGTGAAGCGTCGCCGAAGTAATGCATAGAGAAGTTCGCCAGGAGGGCAATGGGGCGTCCATTTTTCGCGCGGAACGAAATCAGTGAAAGTTCAGGATCTTCCGGTCCCGATTCACCGACGGCGTTGTCCCAGTCGGTGCCTGCGTGCATGGTGGCACGAACGGTAGGGTTTCCAAACGGATCATTTCTGAGTCGATCGGGACGCAGAATCCAGCGTCTGAGTGCGGTATAGTCAGCGGCGTTTTCCGATCCCCAGCCGACCTGAGCCGGTTCGAGATTGGCTTCCGCAGCGGCGATCGCGTCAACCAGTTTGCCTCTGAGAAACGGCACATACTCGGGATCGGCGTCTGTGCCTAAACAGGCCAGACTGGAAGGAGCCGAGTGGGCATGTGTGGCGGAAATCAGAATATGGTCCGCGGGGATTTTTGTCCGTTGCGCGGTTAACTTTTTGACTTCATCCAGGAGTGGACGCGGTAGCATGCAACTATCCACAACGACTATGGCGAGACGTTCTTCATCGTCGGCGACAACGATAGCCCGCGCGTTGATTTTGGTTTTGACCGTACTCACACTGCGACTGGTCATGCTGCCATTGACGAGCACGGGAAATTTCACCGGCGTGACATCCATGATGGTCGCGCCGACTTTGAGTTCAGCAAATACTTGTGAGGGAAGCAAAACAGTCAGGCAGGAAAGGAGGAGGGAAGCGACAGTCGGTTTCATGCGAGCAGATCCTTTTGAATAGCAATCAGCTTTAGGTTTGAAAAGTCAGCACCGTCCTTCGAGTATAATCACTCGCTGAAGAGAACGAAATGGAGATAGTTAAAGTTCTTAATAAAAAGGGCGGGTTGTTTATTTACCTGGCGAAAGGCATTTCAGGATATGAGATCTTACTTCTGCCGCAGATCCTCGGAATCCATGTAGATCGATTTCAGAAAATGGGGATTACAGACTACGAAAAAGACCAAGTCGTCCTCGCCGATATTGGTGATGCTCTGGTCGGTGTCGGGGGGGATGCGTACGACGTCGCCGGGGTAGACTTCGGTCGGTGCATAGTCGCCGACTTCGACGAGGCCGGTTCCCGAGAGCATGATGTAGCGTTCAAAGGTGCCTTTGAGGCGATGGAAGCGGGTTTTTTT
This sequence comes from uncultured Gimesia sp., assembly GCF_937919775.1. GTDB lineage: Bacteria > Planctomycetota > Planctomycetia > Planctomycetales > Planctomycetaceae > Gimesia. Next base: position 4,281 of record NZ_CALFPF010000334.1, on the reverse strand, counting down.
GCCGGGTTCCACGCGGGCGCGGGCGAGCGAAACTTCCGGGTCCACATTGGGGCTCGACATTTCGAGTATGTAGCAACCTTCTTCAAAGAAGTATTCGCCTGCTTCGTCAGGGCGGGTGATGTGATCCATGCTGCTGGTTCCTCTCATGAAGACTGTGATCTCGTTGATCCTGAATATCGATTTGTTTTGAAAAGCGATTATGACAGGGTGGTGCGCGAGCGTCAAATTCACTGCTCCGCGACAGTAATAAAAAAACTGCGTGTACTTTTCAGAGAAAGCGTACACGCAGTGTGCTGATTCGGATTGATTGCCGACTGACGCTGGAATCAAGTCAGTTCGGACAAAATACCGTCGCCACAGAAATTGGGATTGCCGAACGTTTTGACGTGGTGACCCATGCCGTGGGCGAGGGACATCAGTAAACGATTGTGGGCGATCTCTTTGAACTGGAGCGAGCGGCCCATCTTGAAGTTCAAACCTTTGCCGACGAGCACCAGGGGAACGTCATTCAGGGTATGAGAGTTGCCTTTGCCCAACTCGTTCGTCCAGACAACCAGTGTGTTATCCAGCATCGTTCCCTCGCCGTTCGGTTCGGGGGTTTTATCCAGTTTGCCGACCAGATACGCCAGTTGCTCGCAGAACCACGTATTGATTTTGGTCAGCTTGTCCTGGGCGTCCTGATCGTTGTCCGGTTTATGCGAGAGTCCGTGATGGCCGTCATCAATGCCCAGCCACTTCATACGGGCCTGACCTACCGAATTGGTATACTGCAACGTAGCGACACGGGCCATGTCATTCGCCAGAGCGTTCACCATCAGGTCGATCTGCATTTTGCTGGTGACCGGCATATGGTCATTATCATTTTTGATGCCGACGTCTTGTATGGGGACTTCCACAGAGAGTTTCTGTTCCTGTCCCGCTTTCAGTTCCTGTTCCATCTGACGGACATAAGATTCATGCTCTTCCAGCAGCAGTCGATCTTCACTGCTGAGTTTGCTGCTGACTTTTTTCAGGTCTTCGCGCACATTATCCAGAATACTGGCCAGACTTTTCCGGTCTTTCATCTGACCGTAAATCTTTTCAAACATCTGATAGGGGTCGTCAATCGGCGCGATCGGTTTATTGGAACCGGCGTAGACCATACGGGTCCAGGGGTCAGCGCGGTCGGGTACATTGACGCCGAATTCCAGCGAGCCGAAGCGGGTGTGTGTTTCCGGCTGGCTCTGCAGGAAGCGTTTGATTTCCTGATCGACGGAATTCCCACTGGCCCAGCCGGCGGGTGTGTGTGAACCCCCTTGAATATTTCCCGGCAGTAATTCGATACCGGTCAGCAGGCAGCTCATGCCGCGCATGTGGCTGTCGCCGTCGCCGCGGACGCGGTCTGCGATCCCTTTGATCACGAGCATCTGATCCTGATACGGCTTGAGCGGTTGCATGATTTCTTTGAGCTCGAATTTGTCTCCGACTTCGTCCGGCCAAAATGTTTTGGGAACGATGCCGTTCGGGCTGAACATGACGATCAGTCTCTGTTTGCGAATTTTCGCATCTGCTGCAAACCCGAGGCTGGGCAAATGCATCACCAGCGGCAGGACAGCCGTCGAAAGGCCCAGTTCTTTTAAAAATGCGCGGCGGGATTGAAATCTCATGGATCGCTCTTTCTCAGGAATGAGGTTGATGCAATGCGGCAACCTTCATAATTTCGATCAGTAGTAGTTGTATATTATAACCGGATTTTTCAAATTGTGTGGTTAATTCATCACGGATATTTCCACCATAAGCGTTAATGGGTTGTTTGGCTGCCTGATGGAATAACTGGTCGACAAATGCTGCATGGGCGTGCCGATCACTGGCGATGTGTTCTGCCAGATCGCGGGCACCATCAAATTTGACGGTCTCGCCGGTGACAGAAATCATCTCAGCCGCGGTGTTAACTGGCTTCTGGACTTCCTGTTCTCTGTATCGGCCAATCGCGTCAAAGTGCTCCAAACTAAAACCGAGAGGGTTGATAATGCTGTGGCAAGACATACAGGCGGAAGGGCTGGTAATCAGCGCGACTTTTTCGCGAGTTGACATGCCCGGTTTAAAATCACCGTCTTTAAACTCAGTCGCCTGTGGCGGCGGCTTCAAAGTTCTGCCCAGTAAGCGACGTGTGACAAACACGCCACGATGAATGGGCGAACTTAAATTGTGATAAGCAAAATTCGCCATCAGATAAGGGTGCGTGATTACGCCGGCACGTTTGTCTTTATCCAGTGAGACTTTCTGATAATCCTGACCGGCGGGGAGTTTTACATCATAAACTTTGGCCAGTCGCTCATTCAGATAAACATAATCGGCCAGCAGTAACTGACGGTAATCGGATGATCCATTCCAGACGACTTCATCAATAAACAGATCGAGCGAGGTGCGCAAGTCCGAAACGACCAGTGCATCGAAATCCGGAAAGAGTGCTTTGTCTTTTGCCAGTTCTTCTTTTTCATCCAGTTGCAGCCAGTGATGAAAGAAGTAACGCAGTTTGGATTGTGCCCGCGGATCTTTTAACATGCGCTCTGCCTGCTGCGCGACCTGGACCGGAGTTTTCAATCGCCCCGTTTTGGCGGCGTCAAGCAGTTGCCGATCGGGCATGGAATCCCACAAGCCGTACGAAAGCCGGGATGCGATTGCAAAATCGTCTAGCGCTTGATATTCCCGATCGGTGTATAAAAAGCGGGGGGATTTCAAAACCAGCAGAATCACGCGTTTGACCGCTAATTCCGGGGCCACTGACTGTTGAAAATGTTGGTCGACGAAAAACTTTTTCTGATCGTCGGTTAAAGGCCGACGAAAAGCCAGTTCTGCGAAACGGTGGCAGAACTGTCGAATCTTTTTGTCCCGTTCTTTATCGTCCGGTTTCGTTCCGGCCAAACGGTCGAGATGTTTGATGACGGTCGTCATGATCTCAATCGCGGCCGTCGTGGTGGCTTCATCCCAGGCTTTGGAAACTGCGGTCCCTCTCTCGTAACCGGAGACACTGTCGTCAGGTGGAAAAACAGTGGAGCTGATGAAAGTTCCGGGCACCTGTTGAGTGGTCAAGTTGCGTTGCGGGATGACTTCCTGCGCTTTATGCGGGGGCTTCCATTCCAGCACAACCGACGAGGATTTATCTTTGTATTTAAACAGTTCTAATCGAAGCGTGTAAGGTTTACCTCCCAGCAGGCGGATCGTCGCTTTATGTTCTTTGGCGCGTCCCTGGGAACTGACCCATTCATCAATAATCGGATCCGCCTGATTCACGCACAGGCGAGCGCCGTTTTCCGTTTTGAGGATGAATTCATAATCGCCGGTTTCTTCCGCCAGGACCGAGCCTTCCCACTTCATGGAAAACTCTGCTGCATCTTTAATATTTTCGACAGGCGCTTTGTCGCCAAACTGGAAATTGATGACCGGGTCGACCCGTTTTTCAACCCGTTTGTCTCCCTGGAAACCGCGACTGCTGAAATACTCGGCCCGTAAGCCGCGCTCCGGAGTCGTGACCTTGGCGCTCCCCAGAAAATTCGACATCAAATCAGAGGTTGTGAACAGATACTGCCGCACGGTCAAATGTGATAATTGCACGCGTGCGATTGCACTGGCAGAATCGGAATCTTTCGCATAGAACCGCTGAAACACATACTGCGCTACCTGTTCTGCGTCTTTGCCCTGGCAGGTTTCCGGATCTTCTTCCGGCATGGTTTCATCAATGAGCGTGGTCAGTTCGATAAGCGTTTTCATGCCGTGAAAGGGGTTGGCCTTGTCCTTCACACCCTCACCGTTGGTTGCATGACAGTCGACGCACATTTTTCGGTAAATCTGTTCACCGAGAAGCGGCTTTGCTTCTGCCGCATTTCCTGTAAGTTGAAAGCCGAAAAAGAAGAATCCCCAGAGCAGACAAATCGACTCAACTCGGAATCGAAAAAAACCATATTGCTGGCTGGCAATCATATTTTTCATCACAATCTCAGGCAGGAAAAGCAGGTGGGAACTCTTTATCAGCGAGGATCCTGGATCAGCACTGATTCTGGCAGGAAAAGCATTTGATGTATTTCCGCTGTGTTGGCGGATTTACAGATCAATGTTATTTTATTCTCTGAAGGGGGCTGCGTCAAGTATTCAAAAATGACACAACTCCTTCTATTTTATGAGCTTAGTTAAGGAAAGCGGGGTGTAAACTGACCATTTGAACTTCCGGGCGATCATTCCTGATCTGGTGATCCGAATACGGCTCTTGCAGTGCACGAATTAGCTGCAGACAAGATGTGCCTC
>NZ_CALFPF010000333.1 GCF_937919775.1 uncultured Gimesia sp. | reverse complement strand
GTCTTCAATCTGATTGTCAAAGACTTCGACATCATCTGTCGCCATCACCAGTACTCCCGAACCAGCGGGGACGGAGGCAACCATATTACCTTTGGGTGCAAAATTTCCGGTATTGTTTTTGAAGATGCGATTTCGAAACAAGCGCACATGACGTCCATTCTTCTGAGGCAACCCTGGCAGGTCAAAGACTAACAGGCCCCCCGTATTGTTCGTCACCACATTATCGTACACGTCCGCATGAATGGTATTTTCGATCTCAATTCCGGCCACATTAAATTCTGCCCGGCAGTTTCTGACAATCACATCGATAGACTGTCCGACATAAATCCCGGCATCAGCGGCACCGATCGCAATGCAGTTCTCGATCAAAACATTTTTGCACTGCACCGGATAAAGGCCATAAGCACCGTTCGTTGATTTCGGTCCCCCTGTCCATTCCGTGCGTATCCCCCGAAAAGTTACATTTTCTGCCCCCAGGACTTTGATGGCATTATGACTGGTATCCTCAACGGCAAAATTCTCCAGAACAAGATTATCTCCACTCGCCAGTAATCCAAAGCTGCCGTCCGTCTGGTTCTTGAAAGAGAGAATTGTTTTCTCATGACCTTGACCACGAATCGTGACGTTGTCCGTGACCAGATGCAAACCGGACAGTAATTCATATTTCCCTGCATTCAGCAGCAGCACATCTCCCGGAACGGCTTGAATCATGCGGGTTTGGAATTGAAATTGAAAATCGGGGCCGGGGGAAAAGGTATAAGTTGCCGGCACCAGTTTCAGCACCTTCGACTCGGCAGCATCGACGACCGACTTCTCCAGGAAATGTCCCTGCATCACTATGACCATAGTAATACTGAAAACCTTGATTGATGAGATGAGATTTGATTGTGACATCTTTGATAAACCTGCGCAAATTTTGCTCAATGAAATAATTATTTGAAGACGACAGAAAGGCCCACGCGTAACAGATTCCCGAATGAAGGCTGAGTATACAATTTCATCAGACGCCAGCCCACCGCTTCCGGATTCGGATGTGAAGGAAACCAGACCGGCTTCGGAAACAGCGTCAGCGGTCCAGAAAGCACCGTTTTTTCCACATCCCTGAGAAAAAATGTGTTGTGTACGTTACCGATTCCACTGGATACATTTTGCAAGTCGGCCCCCGGTGCCCCTCCCCAGGGAGTTGACATAAACGCATAATTCAAGGCGGGCCAGTGATTGATGCCCACGGCCCCATAATGCATGCGTGAGATACAACGATCCAGAACATCACGCTCAGTTTTTTGAAACGCATCCGGAACCGTAATCGACGCGCAGAGTGTCCCCCAAACTTCCTGATTCACAAAATCAACGGCCCGTTCAAGAAAATCGGTATCGGAATCAGCCTGCAACGTGGTTTCCGCACAGACGCAGACAAAAGATTCTTCCTGAAACAGATGCGGCGATTGTTGTGGATCGGCATTACGAAGCAATTTCCAGGGCAGAAATTCCTGGTCATCGGGAACCTCACCGGCAAACCGTTCCCAACGCCTCGCGGCACCCGGATAGTACGCATAACGTCGCGGAATAGAAGACAGATGCTGTTCGATCATCGCTAAAAAACGATCCCGTTCAGGCCAGTTGGCGGCGGTGACGATCACCTTCGTCGCCAGACAGTTAAAGGACGCATTATTCACAATCGAAGCCGCGATATTCTCGGCCTGAAACTGGAGTTGTTTTTCGGAATACTTACCCGGGACGACAATCCAGGGAGAAACGTTCCCCAACTCACTCGTAATCGGCACATCAATGCGCGGTTGATTTTTCTGCTTCCGGGACGCGCGTTCCGCAGGATCGCTCCCCCAGACAATCACATCGTGAGTTTGTGTCGATCCGGTGATATGAATCCGTTCAATCGCAGGATATTCCACCAGAGCGGCGCTTTCATCCGCATTACCACACACGATGCGTAACAGCCCGGCTTCGATTAATGGCTGGAATGCCTGTTCAAAAACCGGTTTCAGATACTCATTGACCGGATTCATTTTGAGCAGAACACGTTCCCCGTCCTGCAGAATTTTCGTCAACACATCGGTGGCCGGAATCGCAGACACATTGCCCGCCCCCAACACCAATGTCAGGGGCAGCGATTCGGAAGCAGTGCTCTCCAACGGATCGAGGTTGAACAGCGACGTGGACTCCAATCCCGGCTTCAGCCAGGCTTCTGCCTTCAAGCCAGCGAATACCAGTGAGTCATAAATCCCGCTGGTAGGAAAAACAGGCACGCGCCATTGCTCTTCAGTTGTGAACACCGGAGATCCTGGTAGACAAGGTTTGCCGGAACGCGCAATCGCATTCAGACTGATCAACAACACTTGCAAAAATCGAGCAACAGAGACCGGGCCCGCGAGAACTTCTTCTGCGCGAACCGCACTCTCTACCGGAATCCGTTTTGCCTGACAGGCGAGATCAACCCATTCTTCAGCAGCATCGGAAAGACTTCGCAGGCATTGCTCTGTCAAACGAATGCGCTCCGCAACTGAAAAGCCAACCAATGTCTGGTTGGCTTCAGTCAATTCCTTTAAAGCCTGATCGATTTCAGACTGATTCGTGCTGGATACAGCGTGCTGATGCAGGATCGTCTTCTCCCTCGTGAGTGAGAAATCACACCCGAAATTCCTGAAACGGTTAACCAAACTGTCTTAACAGAGACTAAGGCGCCTCGACGACCTCTCCCCCCTGAATCGTTGAGAGTGCCTGGTAGAGATTCAGATCCACGTTCTCCGAAATAAAGTGAACTGATCCGTCTGCATAAAGAAAGTGACAACCACCCACATGCTGACTGCGGAAGTTACTGGTAGCATCAGAGCCGGTACCAAAGGTGCAGTTGGTAAAGTTTGTCAGATCAATTACGGTTTCGGTGGTATATTTTTTATTGATACGATCCGACGTACTGCCAAAGACGCCAGCACGGGGACCACCAAATAAGCCGGCTTTAAAATCTGATGGAGGCGGCTGTGCTACGATCCAGCCTTGAGATGCTTCGACCGGTGTCGCAGGTGCTGTGTTACAACCTTGCCCATTACAAAGAAGAAATTGAGGTCCGGTTGCACCTTCGCCCATGGCAATCGTATTACTGGAACCATCGATGATATCCCGCATTTTGGTCCCTCGATTGAGATCAAACATGCCTTTGACAGTATTGGGTTGGCCACTTGACTTACACCAGGCCACATTTGATCCGCGACACATCAGGTAAGTCGTGATCCCAAAAGTTCCCCCCGCCGGTATGAGGCTCGCCAGAGCAGGCTCATTAATCGGGTTGCTGCCAACATTGGAAGGGCAGACAAATGTGGGAATGACGGTGCTGGCTACCGTGGGAGCCTGCTGTTCCCACGGCTTGGTAGAATTATAAAGATTGGACAAGTTGCCCTGATCGAAATAAGGCAGCATCATCACAATCCCGTTTGTAATGAAGTTTCCGCCGCCGGAAGACGTTGCAAAGTTCACACTGCTTCCCAATGGAAACATGCTATGGGCCTCATGATAATTGTGCATCGCCAGCCCGAACTGCTTCATGTTGTTCTTGCACTGGGTTCTGCGAGCCGCTTCCCGTGCCTGCTGGACGGCGGGTAACAGCAAGGCAATGAGGATCGCAATGATTGCGATGACCACCAACAACTCGATGAGTGTGAATCCTCTGTTCAGAGGCTTACGACGTATCATAGCGCTACTCCTCGCATTTCAAGAAGGGATAAGAAAGGGTCTAAATATAATTATGCAAAGCATTGATTTGCGTTACTCATCTGATTAAGGAATGACGCAAACAAGCACCGTAACAATGACATATTTAAAAGACTCGAGAGAAAAAGGCCTTCACGATGTATTTAACCCCTCTCGCATCCAGACAGTTCTTTAAGAAATAGAGATTTGTAGCCAGTTCTGATTGATGACAGA
>NZ_CALFPF010000332.1 GCF_937919775.1 uncultured Gimesia sp. | reverse complement strand
CTGGAATATTCAAACTCTTTGCTAGAGGGAGTAGTTTCTCGCCATGCTCTCAAGCTTATCAAACACGACCGCTCAGGTATGGGTGAGTGGTATGTATACTTTGAAAGCTTCGAATTTATTTTAAGTATCGGGCGAGATCGTGGTGGTCACGTAAGTATAGAACTTGGTTCCAAAATTAGGAGAAAGCCTAGAGCAAATATGAGAGGCCCATGGTCAATAAGTCATCTAAAAGGCTATCTTGATGGAAAAAAGATCACCATATTTTCAACAGTGTAAACGAAGAGGCATCATGGCTGGAGGAGAACGAGATGTCATTATTTAATAGCTCTCTGCTAAATTCCGATACTCTAAACCAGTGGGCCGTTAAAGCGTCTAGAAGACTTTTTGGTCAGGATTCAAAATAAATGCGCAAACTGATCATAATCACTGTCGCTTGTGCTTTCACTCCAATCGGATGCGCGGATCACGCGCCAGGCGAATCAAACGCGCGGAAGGCCGCTATGACAAACAAATCGTTCGTGATTGGTGACACTGATTTTGGAATCAACGTTGACGAATCATCATTTGAAATCAACAACTCCAATCCAGCAAAGCCGCTTCTGACGATCAAAGTCATGGGCAGCGGAGAAGTATTCGAGAAGCTGACTGCAGAGGAAGACTCCAAGTGGTCGTGGGCGCTCGACGCGCCGCACTTCTACATCAGAGACTTTCCAGCATCTCCCGGCGATAAAGTCGGAGACGTTAGCGCAACCGCATCACTCGACGACATTGACGAGTACGAACTCGCAATATACATGATGGAACACAGTGCTATCGACGACGTAAAGATTCAGACCAAGGACAGCAAAGCTCTGGACATTACTGGAAAGGTAGACCTCTTTGGTGAGATCCATAACTTTGCGATCCGTTGGCATAAGTGATCGCCAAATAACAATTGCGTCAACCGGAGCGGCGAATCCGGCGGAAACTGAAATCAAATCGCTTTCCCTGGAATTCTATCGTTCGCTGATCTCAAAACGGCGGCTGGCGCCGTGCCGCTCATTTTTGGCACGAATATGGAAAACCACCTGAAATGGAGTTTCGTGTCTTTCGTGGTCGCTTGAAGTCGGATGTGATTCAGGCTTTTTCGTGTCTGATGAAATGAACCGGGGCGGATGTTGTGTCGGTTATTTTTGTTGGCTTTGGTTGAGATCAAATCGCTTCCCCTGGAATACGCCCGGCGGGCGGACACGTGGGTCCGCTCTCTGTTTTTTTGGGGACCCTGCTCTTTTTACTACTGCCGGGTTTTCATCTGCGTCTGGTTGAGTTGCATTGGGTAGAATCTTTTTTCGGGCGGGTTTTGTTTCAGTGGGGGTAATCTCTGCCTGTTGGCTACTGTTGCTGGTCAGATACCGGCGGCCAGGTCGTGTTTCTTCATTTGAATTCGTCTTTGTAAAAGAAAAAACAACATAGAGATATGCATTCAAAAATGGACTGGGGAGGAACCGGGGCTAACGCCCTGCGGCTAATAACGAAACCCTGACAGTCGCTGGCGTGGTGGAAGAGGGAATGCCGCTGGGAAACACTGCTGCAGAATCGCCGCTCAGTTTTGCTGGTTATGGTTCGGTTGCCGGATGGGGCGTGGGTATTATCTGATTTTGTTTTTGGGGAGAGGTCTGGCATGGATGGTCTGGTTTTTGGGTTGTGTTATTTGTTGTTCCGTTGGAGCATTGTTTTTTGTTTCGATGAGGGTGATTTTCTGCAAAGGCGCGGGGAGGTCAAGTCGGGTTTGTTGCAGACGGGGCGCAGACGCGCGCCTGTGCGTGACTTGTGCGGGGCGCTGTGTGACTTGTTGGTGGCAGTCGGGCGCCAAAGCGTGCCGAACTTGAGTGCTCATTTTGAACCAGGTGGCAGGACGGGGCGGCAAATCGGTCTCAAACCAGCGAGTTTGATGGTGAGCGTTTTCACAGGGGCGCTGGTCTGCACTATGGTCGCGTATTTCCTACGCGCGCGACGCGTAACACGCATATTGGTGAGTGGCGGGTTACTGTCAAGGCCTGGTTTTTCAGTGGCGAACGGCAGACCGGATGCAGCAGGCTTTTTTTCCTGTCACACCCGGAAAAAGCGCCGTTTCATGAGTCTGCAGCACTCGGATTTGGCCTGGGTTGAACAGGATTGCCCTTGTCCGGTTTCTGCGGATTTTGAAAAATTTTGCAACCTGAGGTCGCGGAAACAGGTAAACCTGATATATCAGGTTAAAATCAGTCGTCCGGTCGGCTGGATTTGAAATGCCGTCCTGTCACTATTCGCTCTCGTCTTTCTGTAAAAGGGACTCTTCCGTGCATACTGTCATTCCACGTTCTTTTCTGACACGGTTTACATTCACCGTCTGTTTTCTGTGCGTTGGCACGATGCTCTTTGCCCAGGCCAATTCGGCGACGGAGCCTCGCAAAGAAAAAATGGACTGGAACCAGCCGATCGCGGTGGCTTCGATTGCCGGCCTCGACCGGGTGATGGAAGACATCGATTATCTGTTTGAGACGGTTCAGAAGCCCGAATACCCGGCGATGATCAAAGGTTTTCTCGCGCAGTACCGGAATCTGGCAGGGCTGGACAGGACGAAACCACTGGGAGTGTTCGTCTTTCTGAGCGAGGGAATTTCTCCGCAGCCAACCGTCATCGGATTCGTGCCCGTGAAAGATCTGGACGAATTAACCAAAACGCTCGGCGAGGTTGGTTTTCTGCTGGCTCCTGTGGAAGGGAAAGCAGACCGCTATACGCTGGCGCTGCCCACCTTCTCGCTGCACATCAAAATGGCCCACGGTTATGCGTTTCTGCAAATCACCAGCGAGGCTCTGGACCGGGACTTTTATAACCCGGACAACTATACCAGTGCTTTGGCGAAAGAATACGACATTGCCGGCTCGCTGTTATTGGGCAATGTTCCGGAGCCGATGCGGATGATGGCCGTCGATCTGGCCAGCGCGAAAATTGATGAGCAGTTAGCCCGCAAACCGGGCGAAAATGACATTCGCTATCGCAGCCGCAAAGAAACGACGCTGTTTCTGCTCAAGCAGTTTGAGATCATTTCGCAAGATGGCGACAATCTGACGATCGGTTATTCCCTTTCCAAAAAGGACAAACAGATTCGCCTCAATCTTGGCGTGACTGCGAAACCGGGTTCGCAACTGGGAAAAGAATTAGAGCAGCTTTCCACATCGACGAGCCAGTATGCCTGGCTCACGGCTGATTCGGCTGATTTTCTGGGATACAGCGTGCTTCCACTGCGAAAAGAGGTTGAACAGAAAGCGATCCTGGATCTGATCGAACAGTCGCAGAGTAATATTCCCCCGATTTTACTGGGCGATGATTCCAATCCGGGTCCGGTTTCCAAAATGCTGGACTCCGTCAAAGCGACCATTCGTTCGGGAAAACTGGACAGCCACATTCAAATGCAGCTGACTTCGAAAGGCAAGCCGGCGCTCATCGCCGCCTTAAAACTGACGGAAGGAGCCGCCTTCAAACAGGGGCTGCAAGATTTGTTCGAACTGATGAAGCAGGCGGAAGACACTCAGGGAATCGAAGCGAATGTTGCGGAAGTGGACGGGATCACGATTCACAAAATCGTGCCCAAGGATCTGAAAAAAGGGGCTAATGAGTTCTTCGGTGAAAATCCGGTGATTTTTATCGGCTGTGGTTCTGATGAATGCTGGCTGGCGATGGGGGAAGCAGAGTCACTGGATCTGTTGAAAAAGGCGATTTCAAGTCGCAAAACGAATGGAAACCGCAGTCAATCCGGCTCCGCATTTCTGATTTCGCTGAAATTGGCTTCGATCCTGCCCCTGGCTGAAGAAAACGCAAAGAACGAGGAATTTATGGAATCTGCCAAAGTCGCGTTCGCTTCAGGTGGCGATCTGCTGACCTTTTATCCTAAAATCACGGCCAATCAAGCCAGCCTGAACCTGGAACTGGGTGAAGGATTTATACGGCTCATTTCATTGGCCATTGCAAACCGAAAATAGAACACGAAACCCGATATGTCTGAACCAGAAAGTTCGTTGCTGCCTTACCTGACGGAAGACTTACCGGGAATCGGCGGTTCTTTAAAGCAGACCGCAGAAGATTTCATCGTCGAGGAGATCCCCGTTTATCCCCCCTCGGGCGAAGGAGACCATCTCTTTCTCTGGGTTGAAAAACGGGGTGTCTCTGCCCAGTTTCTGGTGAAGATCCTGTCAGAGCAACTGCGGATCAGTACCGGAGACATCGGCGTCGCCGGGATGAAAGACCGACATGCGGTGACGCGACAAATGGTCTCGGTGCCTGCGGAATGTGAGCCTCTCCTGGCAGAATTCGCCTTCGACGGAATCAGCATTCTGGAGTCGACGCGGCACGAACGGAAATTGAAGACCGGGCATCTGAAAGGAAACCGGTTTTCAATTCTGATCAGAAACACTTGTGAAGAGGGCTTCGCGAAGGCGCAAGCCATTCAGGCAAAAATCGACCAGACGGGTTTCCCCAACTATTACGGTGCGCAGCGAATGGGCATCGATAATGAAACGCTGCGGATGGGGCTGAAACTGTTAAAAGGGGATCGAGTGCCGAACAAGTACGCTCGCAATAAATCGCTGAAACGCCTGGCCTTGTCGGCGGCTCAGTCGTGTCTGTTTAATCGTGTTTTGACTGATCGCGTGAAGGATCAAAGTCTGCATACTGTTCAACGGGGCGATGTAATGCAGGTTTGTGAATCGGGCGGTATGTTCGTTGTGGAAGAGGTGACTCGGGAACAGGAACGGTTTGATTTACGCGAAACGGTGATTACCGGTCCCATTTTCGGGCCCAAAATGAAGCCCCCCACCGATGCGGTTCTGGAACACGAACAGAAGATCCTCGGCGAATTCTGGCTGGAGATGTCTCACTTTTCGCGGTTTAAAAAACTGACTCCCGGTGCCCGGCGGCCATTTCTTATCTGGCCTGAGGAACTTAAAATAGAAGAGACCGAGGCGGGCATTTTATTCCATTTCACGCTGCCTTCGGGCGTGTATGCGACGATGTTGTTAAGAGAATTTATGAAAGACGAAAGTGCCGTGCCGGCGTCCGGCGACACGTTCTGAAAGGATGTTTTGTGAAAGTTCTGATTGACCAGGAACAGATCAGTTCGCGTGTGATTTCTCTGGGACGCGAGCTGGCCAATGAATACCAGCACCGCCCGCTGACCATTATCGGAATTTTAGCAGGCAGTGTGGTTTTGCTGGCAGACCTGATTCGCGCGATTGATGTGCCGCATCAGGTGGGTCTGATTCAGGCCTCCAGCTATCGTGGTAAAACGACGACCGCCGGTGCATTGCACGTGAATCTGGATTTCATGCCCGATATCAAGGGTCGTCATGTTTTACTTGTCGATGATATTTTCGATACCGGCAAAACGATGCAAACCGTGCTGGCACAAATCCGCGAACTTCAGCCACTCTCTCTGAAATCGGCGGTGCTGCTCTGGAAAGAAGAAGCCTCGGAAGTGGAGCTCACACCCGATTTTCACTGTTTCAAAATTCCGAACCATTTCGTCGTCGGTTATGGTCTGGACTTCAATAACGAGTACCGGCATCTGCCTTTTATCGCTTCACTGGAAGGCACGGATCTCGTGTGAGATCCGTTTCTTCGTGAGACCAGATCAGATGTCGAGATTTTTTACATCCAGGGCGTGTTTCTCGATGAACTGGCGACGGGGTTCAACGACATCGCCCATCAAAACACGGAAGATCTCATCAGCGGCAGCGGCGTCCTGCATGCCAACTTGCAGCAGAACCCGTTGTTCGGGATCCATACTGGTATCCCAGAGTTCTTCCGAATTCATTTCACCCAGTCCTTTGAAACGTGTCAGTTTCAGGCCTTTTTCGCCGATTTCTCGCATCGAGGGGAGTAGTTTTCTGAGACTTGTCAAACGGATCACACTGCTTCCGCTGTGGATGACAAAGGGATAAATCGGTTCGCCATTCCGGTTTCCGGGAGAATAGAGGTCTTTCAAGCGAATTCCATAACCTCTTAATTTTTTCAACAGTTCGTTGATGTTGTGAATTTCATGCAGATCGGTCACCTTCAAAGTACCCGCTTTTTCGAACTCTTCTTCATCCTCTTCTGCAGGCACTGCCTGATCCGGCTGGCCATTGTCATCGGCAATCTGCAGTTCATCGCCTCGTTTCTCTTCTTCCTCTTTCCGAAATTGAGCCATCTCTTCCTGGGAAGTAAACCAGTGTTGTTCTTTCCCGAGAAAGATTCGATATTGCGGAAGCAGGCCATCTTCGGTGGCATGATTCAGGGAAAGAAATTTCAGGTCAATTCCGCGGCGATCCAGAGTTCCCAGCGGTTCTTCTAATTCTGAAATCAGGCCTACGAGTTTCTCCAGCATTTCGCCTTCGAAAATAGTGCCATCCTCGTGCTGCAGACTGGAATCGCCCAGAGCCAGTTCCACGAGCTGGCCCATCATTTCTTCCTGAGTCTGAACATAACGCACTTTTTTGCCCTGCGTCACTCGGTATAAAGGAGGCTGTGCGACATAGACACAACCATTATTTACGAGCTCCCGCATATGGCGAAAGAAAAAGGTCAACAGCAATGTCCGAATATGGCTGCCGTCCACGTCGGCGTCGGTCATCAGAATGATTTTGCCGTAACGCCGTTTGGTAATATCTTCGAGCACGGCTCCCGGAGGAACTCCGACCGCTTTGAAGATATTCGCAATTTCCGCGTTATCCAGAATTTTCACCAGCTGTGCTTTTTCGACGTTCAGGATTTTACCTCGCAGCGGCAAAATGGCCTGAATATTAGAATCGCGACCTGTATCGGCCGATCCGCCGGCGGAGTCCCCTTCCACCAGGTACAATTCGGTAATTTCGAGTTCACGGCTGCGACAGTCGCGAAGTTTTTCGGGCAGGCCTCCGGTGGTCAGTGCTCCTTTGCGACGGACCATTTCACGGGCTTTTTTGGCAGCTTCGCGTGCTTCGGCCGCCAGGAGTCCTTTGAGGGAGATTTTTTTCGCGACGCCCGGGTTTTCCTCAAAAAACTGATTCAGCTTTTCATTGACGACCGTCTGCACGATGCCTTCGACTTCGCTGTTACCGAGTTTGGTTTTTGTCTGACCTTCGAACTGCGGCTCGGGTACGCGGACTGTAATGACAGCCGTCAAACCTTCACGGAAATCGTCGCCACTGGGTGTAAAATCCTTGAACAGATTTGCTTTCTTTCCATAGGCGTTAATGGTCCGCGTAAGCGCGCCACGAAAGCCGGAAAAGTGAGTGCCCCCTTCAATGTTGTAGATATTGTTGGCAAAACAACGCACATTTTCATGAGAGCCATCATTGTGCTGGACGGCGATATCTACCTGGACTCCTTCGAGTTCGCCTTCAATGTGGATGATTTCCTCATACAGCACATTTTCTGTCCGGTTCAAGTGTCGAACAAACTCGATCAAGCCTTCTTCGTAATAAAATTCATCAGACTGACCGGAACGTTCGTCGTTGATTCGAATTCGGATTCCGGCATTCAAAAACGCCAGTTCCTGCAGTCGTTTTGTCAGAGTGTCGTAGAGAAATTTGGTGTCCGGAAAAATGGTTCCGTCCGGCTTGAATGTGATTTTAGTTCCGCTTTTGTCGGTTTTTCCCAGTTTCTGCAGCGGTGTTTTGACCGCTCCCTGGGCAAATTCCAGCGTCCAGACATGACCTTCGCGGCGAATTTCCGCTTCCAGCCATTCGCTGAGTGCATTGACGGCGGTGATGCCGACGCCGTGCAATCCGCCCGTTCCGGTTTTATATCCCCCTTCGCGGTCGAATTTTCCCCCGGCGTGAATTTCTGTCAGCACGACTTCGAGAGCCGGACGGTTATTCATATCGGGCATCGCACCGACGGGAATCCCACGGCCGTCATCGCTGCAACTGACGCTGCCGTCCGCATTGATTTTGACATTAATCGTAGTGGCATACTTGTTGACACATTCATCGATCGAGTTATCGACGACTTCATACACAAGGTGATGCAAACCTCGCAATGTTGTGTCACCAATATACATGGCTGGTCGTGTGCGAATCCCTTCGATGCCTTCCAGGGCGCGAATGTTGGATTCATCATAGCCTGTTTTTTTAAGATCTGCCTGCTTCTCTTCTTGTTCACTCACGCTTAATCACTCCCGTGAATTAATAAATTGTTTCTCTTCTCAGAAACTTTGACTTCTCTTTGACCAGCCCCGAACAGCGAGATCACATTCCATTGATAGAACTGTTTGAACTACTTGTTTCTCTTCGATTTCAAGCGAAACCGAAGATCGCGGACATCCTGTTTCCCATACTCGTTTTGTAATTTCTGGAGCAATGAACCCTTATGAAATGAATTGAGCTCATTCAATAGAGCAGAGTTTTCTACACCCACCTGTACGATTCGGTTTTTAATTCCCTGAACCGTGGTCTGGGCGGCAATCTTTTCTCCTGCAGCCTGTTCCCAGGCTTCTTTTAGTCGCTGATCCCCTCGCACACGCCCCAGCCCTTTCAATGCAATCAGCTCTGATAAGGCTTGCGAAATGGGAACGGCTGAAGGAACCGCACGAGTGGATTTGAAATCGTACTGTTGTCGCATTTATTACCGTGCTTGCGTAAGAGGCATGATAACATATGTGTAACCGTCGTCTGTTTTGAGAACGGCGGCACTGTCTGAATCAATCAACTGCAGCCTGATATGAGCTGCCGAGTCCAGTGTTTTAAGGAAATCTGCCAGGTAACGAACATCGAATGTAATCACGATTTCGTCCCCTTCGAATGGAATGGGAATTTCGACTTTCGATTCTCCGACGGAAGCGGCCACACTTTTCAAAGTCAGCAGACCGCTGGCAAAAACAAAATCGACGCCTCGAGTTTCGACATCTGTCACAATCTGAGCCTGACGAACGGCACCGAAAAACGTGCCTACTTCGAGATCGATGCTGTGAACCGGCTCGGGTGGAATGACATCCCGGTACTTGGGAAATCGCCCTTCGACCAGTCTGCCGAAGATTGTGGAACGGCCACTTTTCACGATCACATCGTTGGCGCGAATTGCGATCTGGATACTTCCGTCATCACCAACCAGACTTTTTTCGATCAGGGACATGGCTTTGGCCGGTATCACCGGACGGTTGTTTTGATAAGGTTCTTCACCCTGGTAAGAGCATGCCGATTCGACCATCGCCAGCCGCCGCCCGTCTGTGGCAGCCAGAGTTAGTTTATCATTCTCGACGTCAAACAGGACGCCCCCCAGGGCATAGCGGGTGCTTTCAGGATCGGTTGCAAAGACCGTACGGCGAATCATTTCACGAAATGACTGAGTGGGGATCTCAAAGAAATTGGTTTCATTAAACGTTTCCACAGACGGGAATTCAGAAGGATCGTGCACGGAAAGGCGAAATTCACTTTTTCCCGCCTGGATCAGGATAAAGTCCTGTTCTGTCTGCTCGTCTTTTTTCAACTCGATTTCAATGGAATCGGTGGTCGCTTCCCGCAGAATGGAAACCAGCTCGTGTACGGATAATAAAATCTCGCCCGGAATCATGACTTCGACTTCTTCGAAATCAAAGCGAACGCTGACTTCCAGGTCGGTCCCGCTCAAAGTTGCTTTACCGTCTCCTACTTCGAGCTTGGCACACTTCAGAATTTCTTTCGGCGTGCGAGAGCTGATGACGCTTCCGATCATCTGGAAGCCGGACAACAGAGTAGATCGAGAACAACTGAGCTTCATGTTTGAATCAACTTTTATAAGATTTCATGTGAAAATCAAGACTGCCCTCAGTATATCAGAAACCACATTGGGGCAGCTGAAAATGGCATTCTTTGAGTTGATCTTATTTTATTGAATTGGCCGGCTTTTCACAATCATGCGAGGGCTCTGAATCTCCACAACAGAGTTGATTTCCAAGGTAATTTTTATATTAAAAGGTTTTATTTAGCAGTAGTAGTATCAGAGAGGCGGTCAGAATGTGGAGAATAGAAATAAGTGAGCTGTATCTCTATACGGAGAAAGGATTTGAGGAGAAGCTGTGTAAGAGAATCGGCGTCGATAACCTGTTGGTCAGATATCAGTAGAATGCAGAGTTTCTGATGAGTACTGAAATCACTTCCGAATCAGTGTTCGAGCCCTGTTGATAAACGAGAAAGGAGTCAACATTTCGCATCCGGCATTGGACAGGTTATGCACGAATTGCAGTCATCTGATGTGATGAAAACGCGGGTGAAAATGTTATCTGATCGGTTTTGTTTCCGATGTTTCTCTATCCGTTAAAAGAGATATACCCCGAGTTGTTGTTGAATGCGAGAAATCTGTTGGCGTAATCCGGGTGATTTTTTGAGATCGTGCTGAATTTGACGATAGGCATGAATAACGGTGCTGTGGTTCTTCCGGTTAAAATAAATTGCGATTTCTGCTAAAGATTTGTCCGTCAGCTCTCTAGATAAAAACATGGCACATTGTCTGGGAAGCACGAATTGCTGCGAGCGGTTGGCAGAACGGATTTCCTGCAGGCTGATCTTGAATTCGCGGCAGACGGCTTTTGTAATTTTCGAGATGCTGGTTTTAACCGGTTCAATGTTTCCTTCCAGGTATTGCTTCACAAACGAGGCATTCAGTGGTTGTTGTTTGATGCGGCTGACCGTTCGCAGTTGAATCAACAAAGCATACAACTCGCGGGGTGAGAGCTCTTTTTTGTGGGCAATCAATGAGAGTTCTTTTGTCTCCAGAGGAATCTGCTCGCAATGGGCCCAGAATGTGAGCAATTCCAGCCGGCTCTGGTATTTTAAAGGGTTGATCAACGCACAGACCCCTCCATGAAACCGGTTCACCAGTTTTTTGTGAAAGTGTGCCAATCCTCCCGGCGGTTTGGTGGAGGACAAGATGACTCTGCCCCCCTGCTTCAGAATCTCATCCAGAACAGACAGCAGTTCCCGCTGAGTCTGGGTGCGATTTTCCAGGCTCTGAATGTCTTCCAGAACCAGCAGGTTCAACGAACGAAGGTTTTTCTGGAACTCGGGAATGCGAACGTTGGCAGAAGCGGCAGCATATTTCGCAGCAAATTCGCTGGCAGTGGTCAACTGGAACGTCGCTTCAGGGTGAATTTCAGAAAATTCTAAAAGCAGATGGGAAATCAGAGCCGTTTTTCCGCAACCGGAGGGGCCATAAACGTAGACTAATTGCGGATCGGGAACATCGAGTGCCTGAATTAATTCCGAAACAGCCGTATGTGCGTATTGATATTCTTTTAATATCTTGAACGGTTTGGAGGTCACGTTCGGCTGCTGTTTTCCGGATTTCGACATCATCCAAAAGACTTCTTGTCAGTAAAGACTCATTCCACTGCAAATTAAAGCTTAAACATCCGTGTCTGGCTTTGAGAGCTGATAATGGCAGAATCGGATTCACTGATGAAATCGACGGTAATATTCAAATGGCTGCAGATATTTTC
>NZ_CALFPF010000331.1 GCF_937919775.1 uncultured Gimesia sp. | reverse complement strand
GTCTTCTGTAAATGCAGCCCCGAACTGGATGCTGGTGGCGGTGGTGTATTCAGTATTGTAGTTGAGATTGAAGGAAAACGCATCGATTCCCGCATCAGTCGAGTTGGAAACGCTGCCCCAGACCTCTACCCAATACGATTCCCACTCTGACAAAAAACTGGCATTTGGGGGGAGTGTCAGGGTTTCACCAATCGCAGAAGTGCTGGTAGGCGACTTCACAATCCTCAGGTCATACTGTGTGATCAGAATCGGCGTGACTGTCAACTGGAACGTGCTGCTTGCTTCCAGACCTGCCAGATCGGTGGCGGTGATCACAATCTCAATCGTTCCGGCATCGGTTGAACCGGGAGTACCATTCAATTCGCCCGTTGCGGCATTGAATCCCAACCAGTCCGGTAATACGGCGCCACCAGCCAGCGAGGCTGACAGTGTGAATAAATCGCCGTCAACCGTGTTGGCATCGGAAAAGAATCCGCTTACATTCAGAGCAAAAGGGGCGCCTTCTTGAATCTCTTGATCAGAAATCAATCCTGCCGCTGGAGCAACATTTGTAAAATCATTATCGATGATCAAACCGCTGGCCACAATGGACTCACCCAGGTCATACTGATCCTGATCCAGAAGCTGGATCTCAATGCTTTCATCATTTTCGTCCAGTAAATCTTCCAGAATACTGACGAGGATCGTAACGGAACTTTCATTGGCGGCGAAGGTCACCTCACCAGTCAATTCACTGAAGTCGTCTCCGGGAGTCGCAGTTCCCGAGATCTGATAATAGACAGTCAGCGGCGCGTCGAGCTGATCAGCGCTGCGGGTGAGAGTAAATTCCAGTTGCCCAAAATCTGACTCTTCCACGTCTGCAGCGGGAGCCTGAATATTCACAACCGGTAAGACTTCCGGAGTATTGCTGTTGATAAATTCGAGAATCGACTGATAGTCATAGGCTTCTTCCAGAGGCTGATCCATATTATGTAACAGGCCCCAGTCGCCCCAGGGAGCAGATTCTCCACTACCGGTAAATATATACTGATTAAACAGATCAACGCCGATCAGCTGTGCGCTGTTCAATAAGACTTGATAAACATCATACATGCGCGGGCTGAGTGAGGCTTCATGAACAACAGTTTGAACAGGCCAGCCGTAGGCGTCCGGATGAGATCCCCCTTCATACGTGACCAGGTCAATTTCCCGTCCCAGGATCTGCGAGTATTGGTCAGCCAGATTCTGGTGGTCGATCAGACGGGACAGACTCCAGGGAATGGTTTCTTCCAGAAGAGAATCGATGACATCATCGGCTGTGGTAAATTCGTTAAAACCTTCCAGTTGCTCCGTGCCAAGACCGGCATAGGCAGTGACCGAGATGGCATCGAAATTTCCATTCATGGCCGGGAGCAGATTTTCCAATACAGTCGGATTCGCCTGCTGTCCGGCGACAACCCGTACAATGCGGTCTTCCTGTCCAACGAAAACTTCTTCCCAGATTTCAAAATCCTGCTGCATCTGGCCGGCAGCAAAGTCATACCAGCTCATTCCCGCATTTTCGGGTAAGGCGAGTTGATCCTGGATCCAGTAGCTGGTCTCAAAACCGTAAGCGTAGTTCCAGATTTCGTTTGACCATTCCACGTAAATCGTCAGTTCCGGATCGAGCGTATCGCGTACCATCTCGGCGAAGTTGCGAACGAAGTCGTCGTCGGCCCGATAAGGCATGTTGAACCAGGGATTGGCATCCAGATGATTCGAAAGTTCAACCATGTATTCGAGGGCAATGCCGTTATGAAACTCTGCCGGATCGTTGCCTCCAAAGAATGTCGCATCATTTATTTTTGCACGGTCCTCCCAGGTGACAATGTCGGAACCGTTTGTTTCCATCCAGTCCATGAATCGCAGGGTATCAAACGCGTCCAGACGTTCCAGGAACAATGGATGGAAGGGCGAAAAGTCAGCGCCCGGCTGCCAGTCCTGACCGACAAAACTCTGGCCGTTGTAGTCGGGCAGCCACAGGTTGAAATTGCGGAAGTAATTGGCAGGGTTGATGTCTGTAATCGTCAGTAAGACATCCTGGTTCTCCGGCAGATCCAGCAGCGCGTAATGCCGTCCTTCGGGAGTCATGCCCTGTTCAATGATTCCCGGCAACCAGACCGTTGCTTCTCCGTCCCACTCTGCCCGGTAAATGCCGGCAGGATTGACTTCACCCGTCAGGATGGGGGCAATGTACTGTTGAATGATGGTTTCCCCTAATTCATTGACGGTCTGCTGTGTTTCAGTAGGCCAGCCATTTTCATCAAGGTTGATGTCAAACAATGTGGAACCCCACTGGGATTGGAAGGTATCCAGATTCAGGCTGACACTGTTCCAGGAACGCATGGTGTGCGCCATGTCGGTAAACGTCCAGGCGGTACTCCAGTCGGCGATGCCTTCCAGATTCATCCCGACTTGCATGGGGGTGAATGATTCCGGATCGGGAATGATCGGCGAATTGACATTCTCGCCTAAAAAGGAAAGCATTTGTAAATTTGTGGTTTGAATCCGCAGGTCGATGCCCTGTAAATATTCCGGAATTTCCGGTCGGTCGAACTGAATGAATTCGAATCCCGCGACCAGATCAGGCTCAAACGGTACATACGGAGTCGGATCAAAACCTCCTGCTTCCAGCGTGTGGCTGTTTTGATAGAACGGATCATAGTCATTTGCCTTTTCCCAGTCGGTATAAGACACCATGCCGACCTGAAGTGTTTCCGGTAAATCGGGCCGATGGATGCGGCTGTTGAGTACCCAGGCTTCACCGGGAATTTGATAAAGCGTATAGACGGTATCTCCAATTCGCGCGATCTGCAGATTGATCATGGAATTGTCGCCCCTGTTTTGGAGTACGAGATTGGAATCGCTGTTGCGGGTGGTTTTGGTTTCCATTTGAAATTCATTACCTGAATTTCCCCAGCCCAGCGAAAGAAAGATGTAGTTCTCGCCATCGTTGGTGTCATCATCCACTTGTGAACCCGGACTCCAGTCAAGTTCCGGATTGAGAATGTTCCGGGGAGTGCGAATCATGAGTCCCGCCAGCGAAAATTGCGACCCGTTGGGCACATCGTCGAGATCACTGTCTCCAATATCGTCACGGTCTGAAATATTGACCTGCGTTGTTACAACGAAATCCCCCGTTATTTCCTTGTAAGCCAGGGGACCGCGGTAGTCATCAAACCAGACAGCAGTGTGGGGGGCAAATACCATTCTGCCTGCTTGAGTCTCGTTGATATTCCAGGTTTCGAGCTGATCAGCGCCCCAGCCTTCGGTTTGGTAGATGCGTTGCCAGTTGGCGAGTGTGGCGGCGTTTTCAAAATCATCGCCCAGGTCTGTCAAATCGTCGGCCGCCAATAATTGTCGGTCTTCGAGGTTTTCCGTTTGTACGATCGAGTAAACTGGTGAGAGATTGCGACGGCGGCGTGAATGTGCTGGAGCTTTTTCGAACAGACTGCGAAGATTTCGGCAGAATCTGAGTGCAAAGTGTTTGAAAAAATTGTTGGATTTATTGGAAAACATGGGCTGCTCACTGCTGAAATGGTGCTAAGAACGGGTAACGGGGTACTTGATTCACGAGTGATTCGTCAGCGAGCATGAAAATGCGACAAAAGCGTTCCATTTTATTTCGAAAATGAAAAGAATGCCTGAGATTCCTGGAATTCGGTTCTGGATATTCTCTGAAAAACCAATAACATACGTTGATACTTTTAGGATTCGAGAGAACTTTATACCGAGTGCGCATGTCGATAAGGAAAGAGCGTAGCTTCGTTCTGCGTGTGTATTCGTGGTAAGAAATCTTGAAATCGATTCAACATTAGAAAGAAAACTGCAATGCCAGCTCTAGGCGTGAATATTGATCATGTTGCCACCGTTCGTCAGGCTCGTTTGACATATGAACCGGACCCGGTCTGGGCCGCTGTTTTGGCGGAATTAGGTGGCGCAGACGGGATTACCATACATTTACGGGAAGACCGGCGGCATATACAGGATCATGATCTCTATACGATGAAGAAAACGGTGCAGGTGAAATTGAACCTTGAAATGGCGGCTGAACAGGAAATGACCGGAATTGCCTTGGCGGTGCGACCCGATCAGGTATCTCTGGTGCCGGAAAAAAGAGAGGAACTGACCACGGAGGGGGGCCTGGATGTCGTTGCGAATTTTGAACGGGTGAAAAGTTGTGTCGTTCAACTGCAAGAGGCGGGGATTGAAGTCAGCCTGTTTATTGACCCTGATCTGGACCAGATTGCTGCCTCAAAAAATCTCGGCGTGCATGGAGTCGAGTTGCACACCGGACGCTATGCAGATGCCGCTTCAGCCGAGGAGCAGCAGAGAGAATACGAAACACTCCTCAGGGCGTCGCAGTTTACGATCGAACAGGGATTAAAGCTGCATATGGGGCACGGTTTAACATATCGTAATGTCGCCAAAATTGCTGCGATACCGAATGTGAGTGAATTAAATATCGGTCACAGTATTATATCCCGCGCGGTGCTGGTCGGCATGGAGCAGGCAGTGCGCGAGATGAAAGCATTAGTCACCGTATAAACGAGATGTGAAAATCAGATAAAAAGTAACTGCAACCAATACGAATTTTATGATTTCCGTTTTATGCAAGTTTCTTTAGTAATCGGTCGTCTCTGATCGTTTTATTACGCCTCGTTTCCCCGAACCTGGTAACCGTTAATCATCGCAAAGTCGCTTGAAATATCACAGGTTAAGAAATTTCAGATCCGATGTCGAATTGCCAGGGAGCTAACTCTGACAGTAGATTTCTGCAGGTAAATTCGTTACTGTATTGAGCTGTTGAGTAAGATGCATCCGGCACCTGAATGTTCCGTCAAAGTCGTGCCTGGTTGTATTTTGTGTCTCTGGTTTCGGTATGGTTGCGAGTTCCTGCAATCGCTTTTTTCCCAGCCGATCTGCTTAAATTCATGATGAACTTGAGTAACCAGAGAAATGTGAATGGCATTCCTTTCATGATTTTGCAAGTCGAGGGATGTGGAGGAGTTCACGCAAGAACAAGTGAAGGAAAAGTGTTCCGGGTGATAACGGTTTCCGTTATTACAGGTTACTTTTTTCGTGATTGGGCGATTGTTAGATTGTCTGACGCGCACATTGTTTAGACTTATTGTGGATATGATCGGTTCTTCACAGGACGGGGTATGACGGGCCTTACTCCTGCAGTTTCACTCAAATCAATAGAGGAGCAATTTGCGATGACTCCCAAAGATTTTTTTGCTTTTGCAGAAAAAAATGGCGCTAAGATGGTCGACTTGAAGTTTACCGACATCTTTGGTACCTGGCAGCATTGTTCGTACCCCATCAGCACCTGGAGCGAAGGGACTTTTGAAGACGGCGTTGGTTTCGACGGTTCTTCAATTCGTGGCTGGCAACCGATTGACAGTTCAGACATGCTTGCCGTGCCTGATCCTTCAACCGTGAAAATGGATCCCTTTTTCAAGTCGCCTACCGTGAGTGTACTCGCTGATATTGTTGATCCGATTACCAAAGAGGATTACAACAAAGATCCGCGTAATGTCGCGAAAAAAGGGCTGGCCTATCTGCAACAGACCGGCATCGCAGATGCCTGTTTTATTGGTCCGGAACCGGAATTCTTCATCTTTGATGATGTACGTTACCTCTCGAATCAAAGAGGGGCCATGTATGAAATCGATTCTTCAGAAGCTGCCTGGAATACAGGTCGGTCTGAAGGGGGAAACCTGGGACACAAAATTGGATACAAAGGGGGATACTTCCCTGTATCACCGATTGACAGTTACGGTGACCTGCGTGCGGAAATGGTCGAAGAACTACAAAAAGTGGGGATTGTCGTAGAGGCACATCACCATGAAGTGGCTACCGCCGGCCAGTGCGAAATCGATATGGAATTTGCACCGCTCCTGCAGATGGCTGACCAGTTCATGTGGTATAAATACGTGATCAAAAACGTAGCCAAGCGAAACGGCAAAACCGTGACCTTTATGCCTAAGCCCGTCTTTGAAGACAACGGTTCCGGTATGCATACTCATATCTCACTCTGGAAGGGGGGAGATACTTTGATGTACGGCGATGGTTATGCAGGCTTAAGCGAAACAGCCATGCACGCGATCGGCGGAATTCTTAGTCACGGTCGTGCTTTGATTGCACTGTCGAATCCGACGGCCAACAGCTTCCATCGACTGGTGCCCGGTTTTGAAGCGCCTGTCACACTGGCGATGAGTCAGCGTAACCGATCTGCTGCCTGTCGAATCCCCATGTATTCCGGCAGTCCCAAGGCAAAACGGGTGGAATTCCGTTGTCCTGACCCGACTGCCAACGGTTATCTGAGCTTTACCGCTTTGATGATGGCAATGATTGACGGGATTCAGAACAAGACTGACCCTGGTGAGCCATTGGATCGTGACATCTATGACATGACCCCGGAAGAATTGGCTGAAACCAATATCGCTCCCAAATCTTTGGATGAGGCCTTGGTCGCTTTGGAAGAAGATCACGCCTTCCTGACAGCCGGCGATGTCTTCAGCGAAGATTTGATCAAATCCTTCATCAAGCACAAGCGAACCGAAGAGTTGGATCCGATTCGTCTGCGACCTCATCCTTACGAATTTGATCTCTATTATAACGCTTAATCGCAATATCGATTCTGTAATCGCAGAGCGATAGAAATCGACTCGCAGTAAATCATCTGGTTTGCTGCGAGTTTTTTTACGCCAGAGAGGGTGTGTGCCATAATGGCGTTCCTTGCATGGTGTCTACTGGTGCCAAAATGACATGTTTCTGGTTTTTTATGTTAGATGATGCTCGGCTTTTGTTGGTTCTTAAGTGATTATTTGGAAAAGACTTGTTGAGAATCTAATTTGTTTGAGCCTGATTTGGCATGTTCTGTGCTATGTCATCTTGTGTCAAAGTTGTACGGAATGAAACCTTTCGGGTTTCAAAATCAATAAAAGAAGAATGGCATTTCAAGGAGACAAAAACATGTTAACTGCACGCACACACAAACTGGGTTTTCCTTTTTCCGCAAACCTTCGTTCTGAATTGGATGATGCATTCAGTCAGATGTTCGGAAAATCATTGTCAGGCTTTGAAGGCGCCTATGCGCCTCTTTCGGTTTGGGAAGAAGCTGGTAAATACCATCTCGCCCTCGATGTTCCCGGCATGAATAAGGATGACCTTTCGCTGGAGTTTCAGGATGGTCACCTTGTACTGAGTGGAGAACGAAAGTCTGTGGAAGGACGAGAGTATCTGCATAATGAACGCCGTCATGGAAAATTCAAGCGGGTGGTACAGCTTCCGGACTGGGTTGATCCTGCTTCAGTCAATGCAACGCTGGATGCGGGTGTGTTAACGGTGGTGCTGGATAAAAAATTGGACCTGCAACCCAGGCGAATTGAGATCCAGGATTTAACAAAACCAGAGTAGATCAAAGTTTGTACTCACACTGTGTGAAATAGTGTTCGTTGCGACCCCGACCGGCTTTGATTGAGCCGATCGGGGTCTTCTTTTTAGATAGTGTAAATCTCCGTTCCACGCTTTGAATTCGAGAACAAGGCTTTGTCTATTTCCTGTGCAGCTTCGCTTAAATGCTAAGTCTCTGTCTGGTTGTCATTGTGAGAACCCTGTAAAGAATTCGTGGTTTTCCAGACAGCGCTATTTCGGGAGAAAGGCGGGAAAGGTATATGTGCCAAGAGGTTACAATCTTCCGGTTCGTCAGGGATGTCAATCGGCCGGCCGGGTACGGCACGGCAATTGCGATGTGTCTGGAACAGTTAGTTTTACAATGCGCTAAATCACTTCAGCAGATGCGAATAAAATGAATTGTTCTGATGGTCACTTTGGAGTTCAGAAATAGATAACAATGGTCTGTGGTTAACAGACAATCTTCCATGACCCGATTCAAACACTGAAATATTCAGTGAGCGCGCTCCCGCATCTGAAGATCGACTCGACGAGTCTCGATTCAAATTAAATAATTCAAGGACCGAAAGCGATGTTACCAGGATACTTAATTGACATGGATGGTGTCATTTACAGAGGGACTGACCTGATTGAAGGGGCAGTCGGATTTATCAATGAGTTAAAAAAACGGGATCTGCCTTTCATTTTTTTAACGAATAACAGTCAACGGACCCGCCGTGATGTTGTGACGAAACTGTCCCGGATGGGAATCACTGTCGGTGAAGAACACATTTTTACCTGTGCCATGGCGACCGCGCGGTTTCTTGCGCAAAGTAAACCCAACGGAACTGCTTACGTGATTGGGGAAGGGGGCTTGTTACACGCACTTCATCGGAACGGTTATTCCATTGTGGATCATGATCCCGATTATGTCGTGGTGGGTGAAGGGCGGTCGATGAACTTCGAAATGATCGAAGCGGCGGTGCGCATGATTGAAAACGGAGCAAAACTGATTGCCACGAATATGGACCCGAATTGTCCGACTCAGAATGGTCTCAGGCCCGGCTGCGGGGCCATTGTTGCCATGCTGGAAGCGGCTACGAAGAAAAAAGCCTTCAGCGTCGGCAAGCCGAGCCCGGTGATGATGCGGACTGCGCGTCAGGAATTAGGGATTTCTTCTGCCCAGACTACGATGATTGGCGACACGATGGAAACAGATATCCTGGGTGGCGTGGAAATGGGATACCGTTCCGTGCTGGTTCTCTCGGGAGGTACTTCACTGGCGGATCTGGATTATTATGCTTATCAGCCGGATCTGGTGGTCGACAGCATTGCGGATCTGAACAAAGAGGAGTTCTTTCAATTTGAGAGTGCCCGCTTTCCCAAGGTCGAGCGGCTGCTGGCCTGATTTTCTAACTGTCGTGAAACGGTTTTCTGTGAATCGGCCTGATTTTTCACTCTGATTGATGGAGAACCGGTTCATGCGCGCATTGAGGTATTTCTGATGGTTCGCTACAATTCCTGAAATTGAAGTGGTGAAAGCAAAATCTCACTAGGTTTACAGGAATTTGTTTCAACTCAGCGATCTCCCTTTCGCATCAATTCAGGGGGGGGAAATCGCGGCAGGAATACTTGAATGGCACGTCTGACTCAGGCCGATTTAGCAGATCTCAACGAAGCATTTGAAGAACGAACACCCGCTGAACTGATTCATTGGGCGCAGGAAATGTTTGGCTCCCGACTGGCGGCGTTATCATCGATGCAGCGCGCGGGCTGCGTCGTTGCGCATATGCTGAGTCAGATGAAAGCGGACATTCCAATTCTATTTGTCGATACCGGCGTCTTATACCAGGAAACGCTGGATACGCGTGATCGGCTCATCAAAGAGTACGATTTAAACATCGTCACTCTCATGCCGGCTCGGACAATGGAGCAGCAGACAGAAGAACTGGGAGTCTTGTATCTTTCAGTGGAAGGGCAGGAGCAGTGCTGTGATTTGCGTAAGTCACAACCATTGCTGCAGGTCGCCGAGCAGTATGACGCGCTGATTGGCAGTCTGCGTCGTGCCGATGGGGGGCAGCGTGCCAATGTACCGATTCTGGCAATTGACCCTGATATGAACTGTCTGCGTGTGAATATTCTGGCCAGTTTATCCAAGGAAGAGTTTCAGGCTTACCTCAAAGACAATCAGGTCATCACGAATCCGCTGCATAAACAGGGCTTTCCGACGATTGGCTGCAACCGTTGCACGACTCCCGTGATGGAAAGCGAACCGATTCGTGCCGGACGCTGGCGGCACCTCGGCCCCTGGTCGCAGTATTGCGGAATTAACCCGACGGATGTTGCCGGAAAACAGTCCCCTGCCATCGAGTTGCCTCAGGATCTGGTCGATCGGATTCTGGGACGCGAAACCGATTTCATGATCTGAGCCACATCAGTCAGCATTGGTTTCCTGAGTCAGTTCCAGATGAAGTTTTGTGGTGGAACTGCCCCACGCGGGAATAAATCCTGCGGCACGGCTTTTCTGAAAGAATTGCCCGCGATCAACGTTGGTGTCTGTGTATCCCAGAGTAAATACCGTGGTGAATCCATTTTTTTGAATCTGGATCATTTCCCGCTCTTTGCCGGTTATCCAATCCCCGGTATGCGCGTAAGCCGTTTCCCACAGCAAGCCGTCCGGGTTATGCGGGTGAGATTTCATCAGCTCCAGACCCGGAATGAAAATCCCAGTGGCATCTCCGACAAAAACAGATTTTCCGATCAGATTCAGTCCGCGATTCTGCAGGATGAACTTTTTCGGTGACAGCGCTTTGATCTCCCGTATCAGATCAATCATGGCACTCACACTTTGGGCTCTGCGCGGTATCGGCCACTCCCGGTGATTGATATAAAGGTCACTTGTATCGACCGTATCCAGAAACAGACCATCCACGTTCTGACCGTAAATCTGTTTGATCCTCTGGTACAGAAAATCGCGCCAGGCTTTTTCACTTACATCCATGTGCCAGGATTGAAACGTCTCATTCTTGCTCAGGATCATGTCTGCCAATGCACGTGGGGACTTGTGTTGCTTGAGAAACAGTTCGAAGTTTGCTTTTTCGATCTGTCCCAGTTCTCCGACGCTGAGATAGGCGATCACTTTCGTACCCGCCTGATGTGCACTCTCGATTAACGTTGAGATCTGTTTCTGGTCGAGTCCGCGCAGTTCGATAACAGCGACCTGACCCTTTCGCATTTGCCGCTGCATCTGGTTCAATAGTGTGGGATCACTGCCATAGTAGAGTTGAAATCCCGTCGGCACAAATGCACTTTCTTCCGCGATTACGGGCGTTGCAGCAATCACCAGGAACAGTCTGAAAATCAGACTAAGAACAGGATTGGATAATAATTTCATGAAGCCGGTTCCTGGAGAAGTGATTTGTGTTTTCCCTGATGCTTTTGTTATTCTAAATAAAGTGATCGTCGTACCTAAGGTGTATTCAGCTATTTTCAATGAAAAGACCGGCCATGAATGTAAATCGATTCCTTAATAAGCGTGGCATTATTTTCAAACTCTTATGCCTGGCGTTAATCGTCTGGATGGTGCCTGCCATCTGTTTCGCAGCCGAAAATGCCCCTCCCAATATTGTATTGATTGTGAGTGATGACCAGGGATACAAGGACCTGGGGTGTTTCGGTAGTCAGGAAGTGCTGACTCCCCATCTGGATCGATTGGCTAAAGAAGGTGCGAAGCTGACCAATTTTTATGTGACCTGGCCGGCCTGTACTCCCAGTCGAGGCAGTCTGCTGACAGGGCGTTATCCGCAGCGGAATGGCATATATGACATGATCCGCAACGAAGCCCCCGACTATGGTCACAAGTACAAACCAGCAGAGTATGAAGTCTCCTTCGAACGTATTGGCGGTATGGATGTGCGTGAAAAGTTGCTGCCACAATTATTGAAACCCGCCGGTTATGTCAGCGGCATCTATGGTAAATGGGATCTGGGCGTTCATCAACGCTTTCTGCCTCTGGCGCGGG
>NZ_CALFPF010000330.1 GCF_937919775.1 uncultured Gimesia sp. | reverse complement strand
CCGGTAAAAAGCAAAAAACGCAAACCCATTAAAGTCAATCCGCCGGCGGGCCTTCGCCTGGCGCGACAGACTCAACCCACTGAGCAAAAAAAAAACAGCTCGTATAAGCTGCCCGGGTTAGATCTTCTGGAAGATGCGGAAGACTTCCCGTTTGAGCTTTTAGCAAAAAAAGCGGAAGAAGCAGCCGAGATCCTGGAAAATACCTTCGCTGATTTTGGTCTGGATATTCAAGTTTCTGAAATTGACACGGGCCCCGTGTTAACTCTGTTTGAACTCGATTTGAAGCCAGGATTACGCGTTGCCAAAGTCACCGCACTGGCCCATGATCTGGCAGTCGCATTACGTGTGCCTTCAGTTCGAGTGGTGCCTTCGATTCCCGGAAAAAATACGGTTGGTGTCGAAGTTCCCAACGAAAAGCAAGTCATGGTACGTTTGAAAGAACTGATTGAAGCCTGCTCTGAAGAAGCAGAACACAGTCGCATTCCGCTCTTCATCGGTAAAGATGTCAGCGGCCACCCTCTAACCGCCGACCTGTCCAAACTGCCTCACTTATTGATCGCCGGTCGAACAGGAACAGGTAAAAGTGTCTGCCTGAATACGCTGATTCTTTCACTGTTGATGACACGCACGCCCAACGAAGTCAAAATGCTCATGATCGACCCGAAGATGGTGGAATTGAGCGGTTACAAACGCATTCCCCATTTAATGCACCCTGTGATTACCGACATGAAAAAAGCGGAAGCAGTTCTGGCATGGGCCGTCGACAAGATGGAAGAACGTTATGACCTGCTGGCCCGTTGTGGCTCACGTAACATTGAAAGCTTCAACAAACTCGGAAAAGAAAAAGTACTCGAAATTGCGGGCATCGACCCTGAATCGGAAGAAGCCCTGCAAATGCCCGAAAAGATGCCTTCGATTGTGATCGTGGCTGACGAAATTGCCGATATGATGATGACCTCGGGGAAAGATGTGGAAGCACACATTATTCGTCTGGCACAAAAATCACGGGCCGTGGGGATACACCTGGTCCTGGCAACTCAGAAGCCAACCGTTGACGTGATCACCGGTCTGATTAAATCGAACCTGCCTGCCCGAATTTCATTCCAGGTTGCCAGCCGCGGCGACAGCCGGGTTGTCCTGGATGAAAATGGTGCAGACGCCCTGCTCGGTAACGGAGACATGCTGTACCTGGCACCTGGGACCAGTAAACTGACCCGCGCCCAGGGGGCCTATGTCAGTGACGAAGAAATCGAACGCGTGATCGACTTCTTCAGCGATATGGCACCGGAATACAGTCCCGAACTGGCCCAGATCACCGCTGCCAACTCCAAGAAAAATAATGGCGGCGAATCTGACCGGAAAGAAGACAGTCTGTATAATGAAGCAGTGGAAATTGTGATTCGCGAAGGTCGCGGTTCCGTTTCTCTGCTGCAACGGGCTCTGGGCGTTGGTTATGGTCGTGGTGCCCGCCTGATCGATTATATGGCGGAAGATGGTATCGTTGGAGAGTACAATGGCTCACAAGCACGTGAAGTCTTGTATACACTCGATGAGTGGGAAGCCATCAAGCAAAATCAATTCGAAGATGATTATGGTGAAGAAGAATATGAAGAAGAGTTTGTCTAAAGCGTGATTTCTCCCCTGTAATTCCTGAAACATCGGGTTAAAAAGGGATGAACTCAGGATTTCGTTTGACTACCACAGCTTCTCTGCTTATGATCTTCCTAAAGAAGAGTGTATCATCAAAATTTCTTACTCGATTTGAAAGTCTTCTCGTCCATGATGTCTGTTTCCAATACTGTCTGCGTCAGCAGCATTATTATTATTTGTGAAATTACAGACTCCCAATGACTTGAGGATCATTACCAATTTAACAGATTTTCATAACCTCAGGTCACAACCCTGAGGTTTTTTTATTGCTTTGACCAAGACTCATCAAGGATGCTCACTCGATTGCCTGAAAGATAGTAACACGCAATCGTTTGATCATATGATTTGTTCGCGAGTGAAGTGAATTTGAACTTCAGACAAAGTAAAACAGACAGCGATTCTTCAATTTCAACAGAAAAGAAAGCCCCTACGATGGCCCGGATTCAGATGTACGACACCACTTTGCGGGATGGCAGCCAGGGAGAAGGTGTGAACTTCTCATTGGAAGACAAACTGCAAATTACCGCAAAGCTCGATAAAATGGGCTTCGACTACATCGAAGGCGGCTATCCCCTTTCCAATCCGAAAGATACCGAATATTTCCAGCGCGTCGCAGAAATGGATCTGAAGCATGCCAAAGTGACCGCGTTTGGCATGACCCGCCGCAAAGACATCGACGCCAAAGACGATGTCGGTATGCAGGCACTCCGCGATTCACAGGCCCCCGTTGTCACCATTGTCGGAAAAACCTGGGACCTGCATGTGACGGAGGTTCTACGAGTCTCGCTTGAAGAGAATCTGGCTATGATCGCCGATTCGATCTCCTTCATCAAATCGTGCGGACGCGAAGTCATTTATGACGCCGAACACTTCTTTGATGGATTTCGAGCCAACCCTGAATATGCGTTAAAGACCATCAAGGCTGCGGCAGATGCCGGCGCAGATATTATCATTCCCTGTGATACCAACGGCGGAAGCCTGCCCGAAGTCATCGCCCACTATGTCGATCTCGTTCGCAATGAACTGAAAACGCCGCTGGGAATCCACTGCCATAACGACTGCGACGTCGCGATTGCCAACTCCTTAGCAGCCGTAGAACATGGCGTGATCCAGGTTCAGGGAACGATTAACGGCATCGGCGAACGCTGTGGCAATGCCGACCTGATCAGCGTGATTGCCAATCTGGTGACCAAGAAAGAAGGCTATTCAGTGCTCCTCGACAACAGCCTGCATAAACTGACCGAACTGTCGCGGTATGTTTACGAACTGGCGAATATGAACTTTCGGTCCAGCCAGCCTTTTGTCGGCAGCAGCGCTTTTGCGCACAAAGGAGGCATGCACGTTCACGCCGTGAATCGCCTGGCCCGAAGTTACGAACACATTGAACCGGAACTGGTCGGCAATCAGCGAAAAGTACTCGTTAGCGAGCTATCTGGTCGCTCCAATATCGTCGCCAAAACCACAAAATATCAGCTCGACAATGACCCCGAACTGCTCACCAGAATTCTGGAGAAGGTCCAGGATCTGGAAAATGAAGGTTATCAGTTTGAAGCCGCTGAAGCCTCGTTTGATCTGCTTGTCAAAAAGGTGGCAGGAACTTTTAAACCGCATTTCGAAAAGATTCACTATCGCGTGAATGTCGAATCGGACAGTACCCACGAACCGCTGACCGAAGCCACCATCAAACTGAAGGTCAACGGGCAGCAGGAACATGTGGTCGGTGAGGGAGATGGTCCTGTGAATGCCTTGGATACGGCTCTGCGAAAGGCCCTCTGTCCTGCTTACCCGGCCCTCGAAAAGATGCATCTGCTCGATTACAAAGTACGGGTCATCAACTCAGCAGAAGGGACCGCTGCCAGCGTCCGGGTAGTGATTGAGAGCAAAGACGAGCACGATGTCTGGAGCAGTATCGGCGTCAGCGAAAATATCATCGAAGCGAGTTGGCTGGCATTGGCCGATAGCGTCGAATACAAGCTCTACAAGGATGAAGGAACTTTTTTCGACTAGAATGCAGAAACCGCAACCATCTACAATGCTCGCAACGACCATTTTTGCTATATCTGAGTCTGATCAGTCCTTTTCCGCTGCTTGAATACACTCGATTCATTCCAGATTGAGATTCTTCCAATAAACCAGGCCCTTTTAAACAAGATTCAACCGTAACTCATGACCGAATCGCTTGATAAACATTACGACCCTGCGAGTGCGCAACAGAAGTGGTATCCATTCTGGGAAGAGAGAGGTTATTTCCACGCCGAACCCGATCCGGAAAAACAACAGCATACCATTATGATCCCGCTCCCCAACGTCACCGGGGCGTTGCATATGGGCCACGCGTTGAATGGAACCGTGCAGGATCTGCTGACCCGCTGGCGCCGCATGCAGGGATATGAAGCCCTCTGGATGCCCGGCACCGATCACGCAGGCATCGCGACACAGGCGGTTGTCGAACGGCGCATGAAGGAAGAAGAAAATCTCACGCGCCACGATATCGGCCGCGAGGCATTAGTGGAACGCATCTGGAAATGGAAAGAACAGTACGAAAAACGAATCTTGAATCAGCTAAGGGAACTGGGCGCCAGTTGCGATTGGCAGCGCACCCGTTTCACGCTCGATGAGATGTGCTCCAAAGCGGTCAGGCGAACGTTCCTGAAACTCTTCGCCGACGGTCTGATTTACCGGGGAAAACGCCTGGTCAACTGGGACCCGTTCCTGCAGACAGCCGTCGCCGATGACGAAGTATTTTCGGAAGACATCGATGGCCAGTTCTGGACCTTTCAATATCCGGTCGTTGATAGCGATGAACTGATTTCGTTCTCCACCACACGCCCCGAAACAATGCTCGGCGATACCGCGGTTTGCGTGCATCCCTCGGATGAACGTTATCTGCATCTGATCGGAAAAAACGTACGGATTCCATTAAACGGACGCGAAATTCCGATTATCGCCGACGCGCTGCTGGCTGACAAAGAACTCGGAACGGGAGCCGTCAAAGTCACGCCCGCACATGACCCGAATGACTACGCCTGCGGGTTACGGAATGAGCTGGAACAGATTAACATTCTCAATCCTGACGGATCCATGAATGAAAACACCGGTGAATATGAAGGGCTGGACCGGTACGACGCACGCAAAAAAGTCGTCGAAGATATGGAAAAACTGGGTTTCTTCAGAGAAGTCGAAGCCCGCAAAATTCCGGTCAAACATAGTGACCGTTCAAAAACGCCAATCGAACCTTATCTGTCCGATCAGTGGTTCGTCAAAATGGATACACTGGCGCAATCGGCCATTGATGCCGTCGAAGATGGTCGCGTGCGATTCTTTCCCAGTCGCTATTCGAAAACCTATCTCGACTGGCTCAAAGAAAAACGGGACTGGTGCATCAGTCGCCAACTCTGGTGGGGACACCGGATTCCGATCTGGTATTGTGAAACCTGTTCCGAAGCAGATCTGAATCAGGCATTTGGTGATCGCTACGATGTCAGTTTCCGACGCAACGATGAAGATACCTGCTGGCTGATCTGCAGCGAAACCGATCTGACCGGAAATGAGTTGGGAGCCGAACATCAATTAATCCAGGACGACGATGTTCTGGACACCTGGTTCAGCAGCGCTTTATGGCCGCATGCCACGCTCGGCTGGCCTGACAAGAATCCGGATCTGGATTATTTTTATCCGGGCAGTGTGCTCGTTACCAGTCGTGATATTATCACGCTCTGGGTAGCCCGCATGGTGCTCTTCGGCCTGTATAATATGGGCGATGTTCCATTCCGTCATGTATGCATTCATCCGAAAATCCTGGACGGTTTCGGACAGACGATGTCCAAATCCAAAGGAAACGGCGTCGACCCGATGGACCTGATTGACAAGTATGGCGTTGATGCTGTGCGATTTACGATCGCTTCTTTCGCCGGTGAAACTCAGGATGTGAGACTGCCCGTCGGTTACGAAGATCCGGAAACCGGTGAAGTCGTTCCGCAAACGCTGGAACATCAGACAACCATCCCCGGCGGTGGTGAGAAACCGCGTATCAAATTTCCTAAAAGTGGAAAATCGTATCAGTACACAAGCCCCTGGTTTGATCCTGATCCAGGCGAAAAAGTCGCACGCATCGTAAGTGAGCGTTTTGAGTATGGCAGAAATTTCTGCAATAAACTCTGGAACGCCAGTCGCTTTGCGATGCTGAATCTGGAAGGTTACACCCCTGCTCCGCTGAATGAAGCGGATTTGACAATGGAAGACCGCTGGATTCTGAGTCGTCTCTCCAGCGTGGCAGAAGAAATGACAACCGTTTTAGGCCGTTACCAGTTTGATGTGGCGACGCGTGCCATTCGCGACTTTACCTGGAATGAATTCTGCGACTGGTATCTGGAGATGATCAAGCCCCGCCTGTGGGATGAGAAGCAAAAGCCGGTCGCCCAGCGCGTGCTGGTCGGTGTACTCGATTCTCTGCTGCGTCTGCTCCAGCCCTTCGTACCGTTTGTAACTGAAGAACTCTGGCAACGCCTGAATGAAATCGCCCCCGAACGCGGATTATCCACCCCGGAACCGGCTGCGGAAAGTGTGACGATCGCTGCCTGGCCGAAACCACCGAAAGCGTGGCAGGATTCTCAGCTAGAAAAACGCTTCGAACGTCTGCAGGAAATGATCGTCGCCGTCCGCAATATCCGCGCGGTTTATAAAATTTCGCCAGCAACGCCGCTGCAACTGTTTTTGCGCTGTGAAACGAGTGTCGCCGACGATATGCAGAATATTGCCGGCCAGTTCGATAATCTGGCAAAAACACTGCTGGAAGCCGCCGGTGCCGATGTGCAGCGACCTGGCGGATCGGCCACATTCTCGCTGAATGATGTCGATGGATTCATTTCACTGGAAGGAGTGATTGATCTCGACGCAGAACTGAAACGTCTGCAGGGGGAAGCAGAAAAGTTAAAGAAACATATTGAAGGCAGTGAGAAAAAACTGGCCAATAAGAGTTTTGTGGATCGGGCACCGGCAGATGTTGTCGCGGGCGTCAAAGAGATGCTGGCCGGACTACAAAAACAGTTGCAAAGTGTTCAGGATTCCATCGATCAACTTCGTGACAAATAGTAAGACTTTCCGGGCATCTGAACCCTGAGATTCTGTTGCCCTGCCTTGTAGACGTGTATAATGATCGCATTCAAAACCCAGACGTACTGATCCCCAAATATTAAACTCATTCTAGTCGGCAGAGTTGTTTCGTTAGCTCTGTCCAGCCTTTGGAGGTTCTATTGCTAGTTGAAATGGAGTTATCTCGCATCATTATCAGCGAGATTGGTGACCAGCAGGTGATTTATCTGCGCGAAGTGAACGGGGATCGCATTTTTCCGATTCTGATTGGGATTTTCGAAGCCACGACGATTGATCGCCGTGTGAATCAGGAATTTGCTCCACAGCGTCCCTTAACGCATGACCTGCTAAAAAGCACTATTGAAGCGTTGGGGGGCAATCTCCAGGATATCGTCATTACACATCTTGAGGATCACACTTACTATGCAGTCCTGCGGGTCGGTCAGGATGGCGAATTGATTGAAATCGACAGTCGACCCAGTGATGCGATCGCACTGGCAATTCATTATGAACCGCCCGTTCCAATCTACGTCCACGAATCGGTTCTGGAACAGACTTCCAAGTAAAATCCTGCAGGCATTCAGAAACACGTTTCTATAAAAAAAGGGTAAGCTCGAATTCGATTTGAGCTTACCCTTAAATCATTTTCAAAAACGATTAATTACATTCCGCAACCAGAGGTCCGGCGAGTTCATCCAGAATGATCAATCGACCGGGTTGCGTTGTCATGTAAGTGGATGGAATCCAGCTCGTGGGTTCGTGCCGTAATGTCATCCAGACGCTCATCCCCTGCCACTGCATGCCCCGTGAGAAAATACCGTCACAGCCGCCAATAATTTTGTCGGCGTTCAGAAAACATCCGGGACCAATCGTATTGGCATACGCGGGAACCAGAGTCGTACGGCTTTTGAAACTCGTGACTGCATTCT
>NZ_CALFPF010000329.1 GCF_937919775.1 uncultured Gimesia sp. | reverse complement strand
CCCACGGTCAATAGTTCAACTCCTGCCAGCGATCCGATTGCGAGTCAGGCCAGCTATTTTTTCAAACTGGTTGACCGCGATAAAGATAATTCCGTCTCTCCCGAAGAATGGAAAAAGAGTCGCTCGATGCGCCGCATGTTTGAAGAGGCCAATATTGATCTGACACAATCGATGTCGCAGGAACAATTCATCAGCCATTATGTGACGATTAAAAAGAATTGAACAAATTCTTCCCCGCAGTTTGGGATACTGATTGCAGGCCGGTTATTTATCGGGATCTGGCAGACCTTTTTTCTTTTGATCCCGTTCATTGCGTGCACGACGTCCTTGACTTTCATCAAACTTATGGGCGATGGAATACCCGAGCAGTTTGAGATAACCCGTATCGAATTGGATACGGGACCGGACTCCGCTCTCCGTCGGCTGTGTTGTGAGTCGAATCAGATCGTTGTCTTTCTGAAAGGCGGCATCCAGCATGCCCATCAAATCGCCACTCTGTTCGATTTCTTCTTTCGAAAACAGAGCTAACCAGGGTTTGAGATGAAATTCGGCCTGAAAAGGAGCCGTGCGCTGTTCTTTTCGTTCTTCAGGAGACGCGGTATTGATGCGTTCGATTGCTTCATTCAACGCACTTACCGCGATATCCGTGCCCATCGCGAACCAGATGACCTGCGAATCAGCGCCAATGTAAAGCGAAGGGACGCCACCCAGAAAACGCAGTTGTTTATCGTCGGCTGATTTCAGATCAGGTTGAAATTGATGTAAGGCAATTCCCTGCACGGTTTCGGCGTTGGTAAAGATCTTAACCTTATTATCCGGCAATTTATCCACACGATTCACCAGATCCAGGAGTGCCGCCGGAAGATTGTCAGAAGGAGCGACTTTGATACCACCGATCAATGCAAATTTGCGAGAGGGTGTAGAGACCAGTTGGGCAAACAGATCGAGATGCCGTTTTTCCACCATCGATTTAATGGGCGCAAAAAACTGCTGAACCGAATTCGTGTTTTGCAGACGCTCGTCTTCGGTTAATAACTTTTCGGCTAGTTGTTTTTCGAAGTAAGATAAATAACTGAGATACGCTTTCGCTTCGCGACGGGCCACATTCATGGAAGCCGAAACAGCAATCGGCAGATTTTCACGGGAAGTAATCACACTGAAATAGCTGGCTTTACCAGGCACGTTTTTAATATCACGGGCCAGATCGCTATTCGGCCGGGCCTTGAGCAGGACATCAATAATTCCCCGGTTTTGTTTTTTGTCAATGGTGGCGCCAAAGACCATCTCTTGCGCTTCATTCAGCAAATATTCGATGCCTTCCAGATTCTGTTTGCCCGACATCCGGCGTAACTCATACGCTGATTTCGATTCGCTGTCTCTTTGCTGTAACTGAGTTTCAATGGCGGTGCGAAAGAATCCTAAAAACGTCGTCCGCATCAATTCGGGAATCGCACTGAGATCGAGTTTGACCGCAAAGTCATAGTCATTGGTCAGACTTTGAAACTGCTGTACCGGATTGCCAAAATCTCGAGAGGAAATGATCTCCAGCGTTTCGTCCGTTTCTCCGCCGCGAAACAGCATATGAGCGTAGGCATCCTGGATTCGAATGATCGACTCGCCACGTCTGCCTTCAATCGTATAAATATCTTCGCGATTTGGATCCTTTTTAATGGTTTCCTCATCGCCGGGAATCATGGCTTCGAGGGTCTCAATAAAAGCGCGAATTTTTGAAA
This sequence comes from uncultured Gimesia sp., assembly GCF_937919775.1. Classification (GTDB taxonomy): domain Bacteria; phylum Planctomycetota; class Planctomycetia; order Planctomycetales; family Planctomycetaceae; genus Gimesia. Next base: position 8,274 of record NZ_CALFPF010000329.1, on the reverse strand, counting down.
CCGGAACATAGGAAACGAACACCGGCTGAGGGAGGATGCCGGTTTTCAGATACAATTCCGCTCCCAGATTTTTATTCTTATCCACTCCTTCCAGATCGTTGACGTTCGCCAGCGAAGCAGATGCGATTTCAGCGATTTCCGGACGCTCGACCAGTTCAAACAGTAAATCGATGTCCTGCAGAATTCGTTCAATACTCGCGACATTCACGACAATAATCGGTTTGGGTAACAACGATTCCACCGGCTTTTTGGTTTCGTCTTTTTTGGGATCTTCTTTTTTCGGCGGTTCTTGCGCAAGAAGAGAACTGCTGAAAAGCAGGCTGAGAGACAAAACCACGCTCAGCACACGCCAACACCGCGTCGAAAACAGCGAAAATGCCCGTTGAGAACCGGTTTCTGAAGTGTAATAGTCTGCCATGGTTCGCCTTTTCCGCGGATACGAATTTGTCTTTGAAGGGGCGTTCTTTTTCACGAGGTCGCAAGAACGTGTTCTAACTGATTCGACTGACACATTCAAATATTAAAATTCGTGTACTTTTTTTCAATCAGCCGGGCTAAGGAACACTTCACTAGCGGGAGTATTTCCTGTGCTCTGAGCCAGTATACCCGCTCAGGAATCAAAAAGATTCAGGGAAAATGAATTTTCAGGAACCGGGGAAGCAATCAGCCAGCGCGCAGCCCAAAAAAGAAATCATGGCAGAAATACAGCGAAAGCGGCCTCAAATGGAAGGTACTTCAGGCAGATTGAGATTATCCAGGAGCTGTTTGGTCTCTTCGCGGGTTTTCTTATAGTGGTGAGGCAGGACGCGGCTGTGATAGGTCTGTAGAGGTCGCACCAAGGTGCGTTCCAGCACCAGTTTACGCAGACGCCAGTCTTCCTGAGAAATCCCGGCTTCGTCGTGTATCCCTTCCATCGTTTCCAACGCCAGTTCGATGGCAGAAATACTGAGTTCGATATCGTGCAGCGCCTGTTTGGAAGTGACGGGGCTCGCCTGCGAACGATTGTCCCAACGCGTTTTCAAAGCCTGCAGCAGTCCGTTCAAGTGGTCCCACTGCTGATCCGGTGTCTGAAACATCTCCGGGTGTTCAGCCGCCAATTCCACGGCACGCACAACCGAATTGATGGAACGATCTGAACCAGCCCCGAAATTGATGGCATGCAGACGATGTGAAAATTCCAGAATCGGAGGCGCACTCTTTGACTTTTTGTAAAGCTCGGCTACTTCATCGTGCATGAAATAGGTGATCATGGGATCGTAAATGGCAGAGACTCTGATGACACGGCTGATTAATTCGACGGAGGGAGCCGCTTTTGCCATGGCATCAGACAGGGCCTTGAAATACAGCATGCGACGTTTGTCTTCATCGTGAATATAATCATCTTTGTTTAAATTCTCTGCTGCGACCTGCTTGATCAGGGAGCGGGGGTTTTCCGTGATCTGCTCTTTAGCAGGCTTCCGGTATTTCCAGTATTGATCCGGGTATTGCGCCATCAATTTGTTTTGTGCGGTGACTTCAGACAGTCTTCTGAGTACGAGGGGGTCATCTTTTTCCAGGTGCATCCAGTTGATCAGACGACCGGTGCGGTTCTTTTGGGAAATCATTTTCTGGACTTCTTCCCGTTTCAACCCCCAGCGCATCATTTCATAAGGCAGCGTAAAGGCAAACATCCCGTTCGATGTGGTATTGGCGTTCGTTTTCACATCGGCCGTCATGTCCTGTAAAGCCTCTCCGGAATAGGCGGCCAGGTTCAGCAGGACCGACCAGTCCCAGCCTACCTGAGCCAGAGTGCGCCGCACTTGCGGAGCCTGTATCCGGTCAATCAGGTCTTTTCGAATAAACCCCTGTTCCGAATTCGTTGCCAGGAATAATGTTTCACCGTTGGCAATTTCAATTGCCATCACCTGTTGAAACTGAGATAAAAAGGTTTGGGCAATCACGCGTAAAGGTTGTGCACCAAAATCGATGTGTTGAAATCTCTGACAGAAAATCCCGTCTGCGTTCAGATGGCGAGAGACATTCCGATAAAACTCAGCCGTATATTCCGACTGGGATTGAGTCACCACAGACTGAACCGGATTACTGATAATCAAGTCGTACTGCTTGTTTGATTCCGACCGGGCAGCCATCGCCAGCGCGATCGGCAGTTGAATCAGTTGCACGCGTTCTGATTCAAAGGCGGAAATCGAATTGCGCGGCGCAATTTCTTCCTGATACAATTTTACGAGACCGTTGTCGGACTCCATACATGTCACATGTTGTACCGGAAAATCCAGGCTGGAATTGATGCCCACGCCTGATCCCAGACCGAGAAACAACACGTCCGACGGGCGCTCATGGAGGATCACGGGAATCAGAAACGGCATCAGCTCACCCGTGGTGTGCGGACACAAACCGGCGTCGACACTGGTAACACCGAAAGGCAAACCACTGCGGCGGATCTGGATCTGGTTCTCGCGATAGGACCAGAGAGTGAACGTGCCGAATTCTCCCTCGATTTCCGAAAGGCAACGTCCTTCATCCAGGTGCGGCAACAGTTCTGATTTCAATCCGAAACGCAGGCCTGTAAAGGTATTCGTGGAAAACAACAGTTTGGCGGAGCGGCGGGCGTCGTAATTCTGATGAAAAACCAGACCGACAATGAGTACGGTCACACTGCCGGCGATCGTTACAAGTTGAAATCGTGTGCGGGGAAATCGCAGTTGAGAGAACCAGACGACAGCCGCCAGACACAGTAAACCTAGTGATGTAAACACCGTAATCGATTTGATCTCTGAAGCCGCAGAACCAATGAGCCACATGCTGCATAACATGCCTGCCAGTAAACAGAACGGATGCCAGACAGGAAGCTGATAATCTGTAACCTGATCAGTGTTTGTATGTTGGGACTGCAGAGAGACGTTGAGCCAGCCTCCCCAGCACCAGCCTAACAGAGAAAAGACAACGGCAGTTAATGCTCCCCGTACCAGAGCCAGGATCTGAGCAAATTCGATATACGCGTTTGCATACAGCATGCAGGAGACAAGCAGCGGAAAGAGAGCCAGGCAACTGACGCCCAGGATGCCCGTTCCAAGAGTTAAGCAGGCAGCAGTTTGAGCCCGATGTGTTGTCCCGCGTGCACGGATGAATGAAAAAGCTGCAGCGATTCCTGCGAAGAAAGCAGCCCAGATTGTCACTTTCAGGTAGAGCGAATCCGGATACAACTGGAACAGTACCCGACTCAATGTGACAAACAGAATTCCCACCGCCAGACTGACAAGATAACTGCTGCCTCGGATCACCCGGGGAATGACGGGCGATATTTCCTGCTGAACAGTTTCACTCGGTTCGGAAAGCGGCTCTGTCTGTGCAGCATCTAATTTTAACCAGTCAGGAGTTTTCGGAAGATAAGGTTTTGCGTATGAGCTGATCCACGGGCCACAGCAGACAAGAAATGCAAATCCCGCTGGTAAAACAAGCGAAAGATTCCAGCCGAATTGAGGAACGATTCCGTAGGCGGCGGTGATCAGCGCCAGACTCACGCCGGCAAGATAACGGGCGATCTGCCGATTCATTTGATGGGGCGGATCAAACTGAAAACCGGTCTCCTTTGCCGTCAACCAGAACAGTCGGCTGCACCAGAACACGGCAGGCAGGATCAGAGCCATTGCTGACAGAATCATGAGTCCCGTTAAAAAAACGAAATTCGACATCTGTTGAATCGAGATTAGATGCAGTATCTGATTCAACTGATTCAACAGTACCGGAAAACAAATCGACCAGAGTGACAAGGCGCAGAATGCAATTTGTATTTTGCGTCGCCCCGTCTTCAGGTCGAGAGTGGGGGCTGTTGTCCGCCCGGAAAGAGCAGCCGATACGGGCAGTCCCAGCCAGATACCGATTGCAATCGCCAGACCGATTCCGGCTACCGCTTCCGGACTGTCGCTGACAAACGCCTGATAACGTTGGACGCAGGAAAAGACAAACAGCCCACAGATCCACCCGGTGAGAAACAGGATTCCAAATCGCTTTTGCAGAATTTGAATCGAATATTTGAGCAGATTTTGAGCGAACGAACGTATCATGGCTTCCTTGCCTGTCGTTATTTATCAAACAGATTTGCATCTCAACTTAAAGTCGCGTACTCTAAGTCATTTCCCAAGAGTCTTTTAGCAGCAATTATTGCCGATTCGTGTGCGCATTACACATTGCGTGTTTTATCGAAATTTCGTAAACATATGCAATACCAGTCGTTGTAACACCGCGCGAACCGGGTCTCGCCGGGTACATCAGTGCACACCACTGGCGAAAATGAGGAAATGAGTAAGAATAGGTAGTCGATTAAACTCTCTCTCATCTAACTTCAGTCAGAAATCAGTCAGCGTGAATCAACATTCCAGACAGCTTCGAATTCCCACATCTCATCGCGCGAGTCACCCTTCAGATTCTCAGGTCCCGTTACTAACGCAGCGCTGGTTCTGCTCGCTGCTGGCCAGCCTGATCTGGTGTGTCGGAATCTGTCAGGTCACCCAGGCTGAAACGAGTTATCCTGCTGCGTATAAAGCAGTCGTGAATTCGATCACCGTGGATGAACTCAAAACACATATCGAATTTCTGGCCAGCGATTCGCTGGAGGGAAGAGAAGCGGGTTCACAGGGAGGGCAAGCTGCCGGAACTTATATCCGTGGTTTTCTTCAGAAACATGGCATCCAACCGGGGCTGGCTGAAGAGGGATATTTCCAGGAATTCGAGGGAGGCTTCCGGAATATCATCGGAGTCATTCCCGGCAATGATCCGGAATTAAAAAAGAATATGTTGTCATCGGCGCACATTACGATCACGTGGGATATGGTAAACCGTCTAACAGCCGCGGAGGCGTTGGCCAGATTCATAATGGTGCCGACGACAATGCCAGCGGTACGGCTGCACTGCTCGAAGTCATCGAAGCACTCTCGCTACATAAAGACATTCCGCGACGATCGATCCTGTTTGTGTTCTGGGATGCAGAGGAAATGGGCCTGCTGGGTTCCAAGCACTGGATCGATTACCCCAGTGTTCCCCTCGATCAAATCACCATCTATCTCAATCTGGATATGGTAGGCCGACTTAACGGGAAACCGTTGAGTCTATTTGGTTCTCGATCGGCGGCGGGATTGCGTTCCTGCTCTGTCAAATGCAACCACCGCGAGACGGGAGTAAAAATTCATTTTGACAACGCGATCCGCCCCGACAGTGATCATTGGCCCTTTTATCAGAAAGGAATTCCTTTTCTGATGCTGCATACCGGAAAACATGACGATTATCACAGACCGGAAGATGATGCGCACAAAATTGATTTTGAAGGGGCCCGGACCTGCGCACAACTGCTGGCTCAGCTGACACTCGATTTTGCACTGCAAACAGAAAAACCGGAATACCGCAACGCCGACCGGGGTGTTCTGGAAGGCATTGATCAGCAGGCGCGCGTGGATACATCCGATCCTCCCCGACTCGGTGTTGCCTGGAATGCAGAAAAATACAAACAGGGAAAGCTGTTGATCACGCAAGTTCTGTCCAACACAGCCGCGGAAAAAGCAGACCTGAAAGTGGGGGATGAGATCGTCAAAATTGATGGCAGATCGCCTGTAGCGGCTCCCGGGTTCGCAGCTCTGATTCGCAGTGCCCCTGTCAAAATTAACATGCAAATTAAAAGAATGAACACAGAGAAACCGCTGGAAATTCCCGTCGAACTGGATGGAGAACCAGTTCGACTGGGGATTGAATGGAAGAACGATGAGTCAGAACCGACGGTTGTTGTGATCTCTGATGTTGTGAAATCGTCACCAGCCGATCTGGCGCAACTGCAGATCAACGATCGGATCTATGAAATCGGTGACAAAACATTTGAGAACAGTGATGAATTCCGCAAACTTGCCACCACTTTGCCGCTGCCGTTCAATGTCCTGGTAGAGCGCGAAGGATTATTGAAAAAAATCGCAATTCAATCGACGAGATGAATTTTCCAGTCAATCACCTGGGGTGATAAGCCCGCCTTCTGCAGTTCTTCCTTCAGCAGAGATTCTGGTATCACGCGGGCAGAGCCTTTCCGGTAAACGCGAATCCGAATTCCATCTTCGTCTCCCGTGGTCTGTCTGGCCTGCTGGACGATCTCTTCCATTTCAGCCGGTCGATAATGGTCCTGAGGTTGAGAGCCGGCCTTGATTAAGTAGCTGCGATCATCAATCAGAATATCCAGAACTTTCAGCGGGAGTTCGGACTGCGATTTGTTTTGTTTCGGTTCCGGTTGAATGAGTACCGGCACAATATCAGAATTGCTCGATGCCAAAATCGCTCGAGAATCTTCTTCAGGTGCTGTTTTTTCCTCACCGTCTCCTGATCCGCTATTGATGCCGGGAGTCAGACCGAAAAACTGGCCCAGAATGATCCCCAGAATCAACACGCCCCCTCCAGCGTACATCACTCGTTTTGATCGTTTGGCCATAATCGATTCCTGTTTCTTAATGAGCCCTGACAGCAAACGTATTGTAGCGTCCTAGGAGTCATTTGAAACTACTCTCTTCGCACTTCTCTCATAAAAGGCGCACGCTCGCCGCAGGAATCAACGGGCCGACGCCTCTGCGAGTCAGGAAGATCGTTCACTTCTTACCCTGCAATTCCCCCATCAGCTCGAGAATGATGGCGACGATTTTATCTGACGCATCAATCTGCACGCGATTTGTCCCCATCCAGGTTTCGTAACCACCCAGTTTATGCTGAGCGGGAGTGGGAAGATAACCGTTATAACCATTGGCAATTTCGATGGTGAAAGCATCCTTGAAGGGAGTTTTTTCCTTAAGTTCCAGGCCGATTTCACAAAACGTTTCAAAGGGAATGGCGGCCACACACAGATCGCCGATTTTCAGAACCTGCAGCATCACAGTCATTTCATCGGGGCCTTCGAGCAGACTTTGAACGCGGCTGGCGTAATTACGTTCATAGCGATGATGCTGCGGCGCGTCTGCGGGTTGTGCCATGACTTTTTTGAAGTAGGCCTGCATCGTTTCGTCGGGTTTACGAATTTTCAACGTCAACTCGCGGCTGGCTGCCCCCAGAGGAACCCAGGTTTTGTATTTGACATTTTTGTATTCTTCAGCAACTCTTTGTGCGACGAGTTCGGCGACCTGCGTCATTTTTTCATAAGGTTGCGTACGCTGACCCGAATTGCGAAAATCAATGTTGTTGATATCGCCGCTGGTTCCATTGGACAACATGCCGACAAAAGGATGAGATTCGGTCTGAGCTCCGATGAGGGTGCCGATTTTTTCTGAAAAGATGCCGAAGTAGTCGGCTGAGATTTCGCCACTCTTAACACCGCCGACATAATGCAGCGAATAATTCGCCAGCAAGGCCAGTGGTCGACCATCAAGAGACTGAACACTGATGAAAGAGATTTCAGGATCAATGGGACCAGCCGGTTTGACCAGAGCGGCGTTACCACGTGGGGGATTCATGCGGACGGTATCAACGCCGCCAAAAGGATTCTTGCAGAATTCCGGATTTGTCGTGTACCAGCGGCGGTTAAATACTTCAGACGGTTCATCGACTCCCCCCCAGCCAATTTGAGCGGGTTCCGTGTTTTCCAGTGCACGGCGTACACAGTCGGCGATACGGCGCGAAAGAAACTCATGATATTTGGGGCTGCTGGCGCGCGTCGCGGAATGCGTATGTGTGGCCGCCATCAGAATATTTTCCGGGGGGAGGTCGGTTTCTTCTTTGATGAAATTTCGGGCGGCCTGATAAACGTCTTCTGTAATTCCCAGGTTGTCGCAGATGACAAATGCAATTTTCGTTTCTCCATTGTCAAGCACCAGACATCGGGCGTGCAATTCATCGTGCACATTCTTAGAAGGGAAAGGCTTGAAGCCACCGACGATACTTTCGCCTAGAGGAGGCGTGATATTGCTCGTCGCGGCGCCGGCATTGAGGACCTTGTCAGCCGCAAAGCCGACCGTCTGAGCCGATGCAGACACAAAAAATGCAGCACAAAAACCCAATACCCAGAGCAACGTCTGTCGTTGATTCACGATTGTCACCATCAAGTTTTCTCCCCGTTGAAGTCATCACAAAAGAGCGTAAATCTCGGTCACGATTATAGAGCTCGCGATTTAAGAACACAACAGTCCCGGTTGATGGGTTGCAGGATTATGAAACCACAACCATTTGATATGTAACACATTACGTAATATTGAATGTATTATAGCCTCTTCTAATTACGCTGCATATTACATTGGCTACAAAGGAAATAATTTGGAAATA